>NZ_JBLVPS010000018.1:0-94195 GCF_048286515.1 Flavobacterium rhamnosi
ATTGCTCAGCCAATGTGTACATCTGTTCTTGTTGATTCATGTCTAAAATTTTGAATCAGCAAATTTAAACTAGATGATTTATGAATCAAAGATGCTTTTAGTGGGACCAATACGTTAAAAGAGTATAAATTGTCTATTAACAATTCTAAAACAATTGAATATAAAAAGCCCATTATTACAGAAATTACAATTGCTAAAGAAAAAATAAATAAATTATTTTCAGAAAACCCAAGATTTTCAATTAAAGAATTAGACAAAAAAGAAACTTCAATTGATGAAAATAAAGAGGATGTTGAAATACTAAATCATAAGTTTTCATTTTACTTTAATCCTGATAATTTAATAACTCAGTATAAAATTTTAATTAAAGAATCAACTGTTGATTACAAAGATGTTTTGAATTATAGCTTGGCTCTTTTAAATAATATTATTGAAAGGAATCTTGTTGTTTCTGAAGAAGTTTATATTGATTATAGGTCAAAAACAATGACAGGTGAAATTGCGGATAAAACTCTTATAAATAAATTAGATAAAGTTGAAGATGCGTTGACCTCACATTTGATAAACTTTATAGATTTTGTTTTTTTTATTTATTCAGTTTCACCAAGAGTAAACTCTACTATTAAAACTTGTCATATTTTATCTAAAATACTTGTTTTTTATAAACTAAAGCGAAAATCAGATAAAGAGTTTATTTTAAGCACTAATAATAGAAATAGAATTTTTAAAAAGATACTTGATGAATCAAGTTTAATAATCAAAAAGAATTCAATTAATGAATATGCACAGATTGAAACGTTATATCTTTTGACTGTGATTAGAGAATTAAATAGAGAGTTTAGAATTCCCGAAGTTATATTAGAGAAATTTATAGGTTTTGACAATGAAAAGAATGAAATTCCAGATTGTCAATTAAATTATTTTTCAATAATGGTATTATTGTTTTATTTTGGGCATTCTAAAAAGTATCCAAAAATTAAGGTTGCATTGAAAATATATATTGAAAACTATATTAAAAGGTTTCCAGTTGAAAAAAGAAGTAAATCTTCTGAGTTAACTCATCTAATAATTGATTTAATTGCTTGTCCGTTTCTTACAAGACAGGATAAAAGAAGGTTTTTTGCAACATACAAAAATAGTAAAGGTGTTAGCGAATTGAAAAACGATTTCGAAACGTTAGATAAAATCCGGTTTTTTCAAAAAAGACACATGAAATATGGGTTTACTAAATGGGAAAGGTTTAATTTAGCAAAGGAATTAGAATACAAAAAAAGTCAAGAGGTTTACTCTTAAAAATATTGTCAACACTATCTCCAGTTTGAATGTGTTATATTTCAATCTAGAATTTAAGAATGATTTATTATTTTTAAATTCACACACTTGTAGTTGGCAGCACTCTGTAAAAGAGGAAAAAGCAAGCAACCTGAGGAGATGAAGGTTGCTTTTTTATTTAGAATTGATAAAGTTCAATCTGTTTTATAATAAAGTATATTCAAAAGCATATAATTTGTTGATTTATATCCTTTTTATATTCAATTGCATATAATACTAAAACATAAAATTTGAAAATGCGGTGAAAAAACAACATAATCACCGCATTTTTTGCGGAGAATAATCGCTACATTTACCGCATAAACTAAAGACACGATGGCAATCTACATTCATCAACTTAAAAATTGGCCTAATTTACATTGGAATGAGCAGGAATTTATTTCTCTATTAAGCGAAGTTAGGAACTTGCAAGGCAAGCTTATGGGCAAAGTTGAATTGCTAGGTTTCGAATTAAAAGGCGAAGCCAATTTAGAAACCTTAATTCAAGATGTTCTGCAAACTTCTGAAATAGAAGGTGAAATATTAAATCCTGAACTAGTTCGTTCCTCTATTGCAACAAGACTTGGATTAGAATATTCTGGTTTAGAACACTCAGATAGACACGTTGATGGAATCGTAGAATTAATGCTAGATGCTACTCAAAACGACAACAAAACATTGACAGATGACCGTTTGTTTGGTTGGCATGCGGCACTATTCCCAACAGGAAGAAGTGGTATGCATAAAATTGAAGTAGCAAAATGGCGTTCAGGCGCTATGCAAGTAGTTTCAGGAGGAATGGGTCGGGAAATAGTACATTATGAAGCTCCTAAACCAGAGCGATTAACGTCAGAAATGAAACAATTTACAGACTGGTATAATAACGATGATAATGTAGAAGCATTACTAAAAGCTGCTGTAGCTCATCTATGGTTTGTCACCATACACCCATTTGACGATGGGAATGGAAGAATTACCAGAGCCATTACCGATATGCAACTTTCAAAATCCGATGGTGTAAATCAAAGGTTTTACAGTATGTCAACTGAAATTAACAAACAAAAGAAAAATTACTATACTATTTTAGAGAAAACTCAAAAGGGTGATTTAGATATTACAGAATGGATCATTTGGTTTTTAGAGTGCTTAAAAAATAGTATTCTTTACTCGAGTACTATCGTTGACAAAGTGGTAAAAAAACACCAATTTTGGGTTAAAAATACTGGCATAATCAATAATAAACGTCAGCAAAAAATGCTTAATAAATTGATGGATAATTTTGAAGGCAACTTAAACACTAGTAAATGGGCTAAAATGGCAAAAACTTCTCCAGATACTGCTCTTAGAGATATAACCGATTTAGTAAATAAAGGTATATTGATTAAAGCCAATTCAGGAGGAAGAAGTACACACTATATTTTAAAAGATACATTTTAAGAAAATCAAATAAAAGATCGTTATAAAACTTAAATTTGGTTCATTTTAAAACATTCGACATATGGAAAGAAAAATGAGAAATTTTCACCCTGGGGAAATTTTAAAAATGAAACTCGTTGAAGGAAGAAAACTTTCAATACGTAAAATTGCGAAGTTGTTAGATACTACAATTTTTGATATTTCTAATATTTTAAATGGTCATACCGAAATCTCCCTACCATAGCTTTACGTCTTGAAACTGTTTTTGGTGGTAAGGCAGATTTTTTTATTCGCTTACAGGCTAATTATAATTTAGAGGGAGCGAAGAAATAGTTTAAATCCTAACTGGATGAATTCATTATTAGAATAAAGATATTTCTTATATTAGCCTGAAACAAATACCAACTTATACAATTAAGCTAATTAGATTTAAGACTAATAAGATAACAACCATAAAATATGCCGAAAATTCATTCACTTTCAATTTCAAACTTTAAAGGCATTAGTCAGTTTGAACAGACATTTGGTCACAGGAATTTTATTTGCGTTATTGGTCGTGGAGATTCTGGCAAAACAACTATACTAGAAGCAATTAACTTAGTTTTATCCTCAAATTGGAATGTTTCATTCTCTGACAACGACTTTCATAATCAAAATATAGAAAAACCAATAGAAATTACCGCCACATTATATGACTTACCTGAAAGTATTTTAAAAGAAAGTAAGTTTGGTTTGCATTTACGTGGTATTGATTTTAGTACTAACATAATTAATGATGAAGTTCAACAAAATGACATACCTTCAATTACTATAAAATTAGTTGTTACTAAATCATTAGAGCCTACATGGTATATCACAAATGAAAGAGCACAACCAGATGTAGAAATTAAATCTTCAGACAGAGCTAAATTTAATACCTTTTTAGTGTCTGATTATATAGATAGGCATTTTTCCTGGAGTAAAGGTTCTCCTTTATATACTTTGTTAAAAGCTGATGATTCTGCTATTAATGCAACAGAATTAATACTTGAAACAATTAGAGAAGCTAAAAACAAAATAGACTCTAGTGCTTTTCCAGATTTACAAGCTATCATAGATAACATTAAAATTAATGCTCAAAAATTCGGTGTAGATCTATCTAAAATTAATACTACTATTGACTTTAGAGATATTATAATAAAAGAAGGCAAAATTAACCTACATGATGAAAATACACCTGTCAGGCTAAAAGGAAAAGGCTCTAAACGATTATTATCTATTGCAATTCAACTTGAACTTTTCAGTTTAAATAATGGAGGGATTTTGTTAATTGATGAAATTGAGCAAGGTTTAGAATCTGATAGAGTACAAAATTTAGCAAGAATTCTAAAAAACAATATAAATAATCAGGTATTCATTTCAACTCATTCTCGTGATGTTATTGTAGAATTAAACTCAGAGGACTTGTACAAGCTTAGTAAAAACTCAAACAAACTTTACAACTTTACAGCCTCAGAACAAGGAACTTTACGCAGTAATCCAGAAGCTTTTTTTGCTAAAAAAATAGTTTTATGTGAAGGAGCTACAGAAGTTGGAATTATTAGAGGATTAAATAATTTCAATTACGGAAAAAATGATTTTAGATTTTCAAGTAATGGGGTTAGATATTTAGACTGTGGTGGCGATTCAAAGATTCAAAAGTATATTGAAGTTTTTAAAGACAAAGAGTATGATTTGTTAGTTTTTTGCGATTCTGACAATGACGTTAGTGTAAAAAGCTTAAAAAAATTTATTG
Organism: Flavobacterium rhamnosi; assembly: GCF_048286515.1. Lineage (NCBI taxonomy): Bacteria > Pseudomonadati > Bacteroidota > Flavobacteriia > Flavobacteriales > Flavobacteriaceae > Flavobacterium > Flavobacterium rhamnosi. The sequence continues at coordinate 4,502 of NZ_JBLVPS010000018.1, forward strand.
TTGATAACAGTATTGAATCGGTTCAATGTGAATCAGGTAAAGCAATTGAACATCAAGTTTTTTCAGATGTAGATTTTGAAACTATAAAAAAAATCTTTGATTTAGAGTTACTTGAAGATAAAGACTCTTTAAAAGAAAGTATTAAAAGTAAATTTACAGGATCTCAATGGGATGAAGATTTTTTAAAAAATGACAATCTTGATATTAGAAACGCTATTGGAATTGCGTCTAATAAAAAAAGTTGGTTTAAAAGAATTGATTTAGGTACAGAGATTGGTCAAATTTGTATTGAATCTCAAGATAATTTCAGAGGTACGCATTTAGATAAAATGCTAACAAATATTAATAATTGGGCAGGCAAATGATCGATTTAGATAAATTTATAGAACATCCCAAAAGCCTTTTAATAGCGCCAGCTGGTTTTGGAAAAACTCATACGATAACAGAATGTTTATTAAGACTTCCTATTAATTCAAAGAAACAACTGATTCTAACTCATACTCACGCTGGAGTAACTTCAATAAAGGAGAAATTAAAAAAACTTAATGTTCCTTATAACTATGAAGTTGAAACAATTAGTAGTTTTATTCAACGTTATGTTTTAGCATATAATCACAACAATACAATACCTAGTATTGAAGACTCAAAAAAGTACTATGCTTTTCTTAATGATTCAGCACTTAGACTTTTTAAGTCAAATCTTATCTCAAAAGTTATTAAATCTACATACTCAGGTTTGTTTGTTGATGAATATCAAGACTGTACTAAAAAACAACACGAAATAATAAAAATATTAGCCGAATTAATACCTACTAGAATATTAGGTGATTTTCTTCAGGGTATTTTCGAATTCAATGAATCTACAGTGGATCTAACTAGCGCTTCTGAAATGAATGGATTTATCCAAAATTCCTTTGAATTGACTCAACCACAAAGATGGCTCAATGGAAATAATATAGGTTTAGGTAATGATCTAAAAGCTATTCGTGAAAAATTGATTAAGAAAGAGGAAATTGATTTGAAATCATATAAATCAATTGAATTATTGAATTATCCTCCTTTAGATTTACATATTCCAAAAACAGATTATAGTAATTTACTATGGAGATTAATAGGAAATTCTTCTAGCTTATTAATAGTCCATAGCAATACAACTAGTGTTGAACCTAGGAAGAAAATCACACAAAAATTTAACAACTCATTGATACTAATTGAATCTATTGATGATAAATTATTTTACAAAGTTGCGAAATTATTAGACGAAATTGATTCAACAAATTCAGTTATTAAATTACAAGAAATTTCACTTCTATTATTTAACAAGACAGAAATTAATAATTGGTTCAATGATAAAGGATTGAAAAGAAAAATTAATGCAGATGATAAAAAAATAATTGAAGAATTAAAAGTGCTTTTTAAAGATGTTAAAAAAAATAGAAGAGATTTAATTTTAAAAATTTCAGATCTGCCGAAAGTGAAATGTTTCAGACCTGAAGTATTAGATAGTTTATTAGAAGCTATAGAAATCTCCAAAACGGAAAATATAAATTGTTATACCGCAATGATTAATTATAGGAATAAAATAAGACGTTTTGGTAGAAAAATTGAAGGTAAATGCATCGGTACTACACTTCTTACAAAAGGTTTGGAATTTGATACAGTATTAATTTTGGATGCAGATAAATTCAATTGCCCGAAACATTTTTATGTAGCTATAACTAGAGCTTGTAAAAAGTTGGTTATCGTAACAGAGAAGAATAAACTAAGATTTAATTAGAAGCCCTGCTACTCACGCGATTCTTTTATAAAAAATGGTTCCATATAAGGAATTTCTTTAAAGTGAGGCTGTTATAAAAAAAATCACGAATATTTTGAAGCAATAAAAAACTAACACAGGAGAAAAACCGGCATTGGTTTTTTACCGTTCAAATATTACCTGGATATTCCGCTGCAAATGGGTATTCCGGGGCAAACTGGACACCCTATTCCGGGATAAACTGGAATACGTATTGGGCTTAATTTCTTTTTGAAAACGCCCAAGAACAAATTAATCAACACCAGCTATAAATGGAGATTAGAAATAGTAAAGACCAACTTTTTCGTTATCGAAAAGCAAATGAATTTTCCTTAGATGAGTTAGAAAATAGCTATATCTATTTCCCTTCTAGCAATGAACTTAACGATCCTTTTGACGTAAGTCATAATACTTTAAGTTTAACAAAAGAAGATTCTGAAATGGAAAAGCTTTATAATCAAATCTTAAAAGAGTCACCCAACGAAATAACAAAGGCTTATGTCAAAAAAACTTACGGAAACAAACATGATATTCTCCGAGAACTAGTAGTTAACGGTATAGCAAATTATATTTCAACATATGGCATCGCATGTTTTTCTGTAACGCCTATACATGTGGTACTTTGGACATATTATGCAAATCACGAGGGAATTTGCATACAATATGACACAAATCGTGATGAATCATTCTTTAAAGGAGCGCGAAGAGTAGATTATGTTGACAATCTAGGAATAATAAATTTCGAACCAATAACCAATCCGCAGGTAACTAATGATATATTTTATAAGAAATTGAATCTTTGGGAAAAAGAATTTGAAATTCGGTTAGTCAAATCTGGAACAGGGAAACATAAAGTCAATCCTGAATCTGTTAGAAGTATAATTTTAGGTTTAAAAGCAAAAGATGATTTTATAGATAAAGTTATAGACATTGTAAAGAGAAAATATAAACACGCTACATTGTATCAAGCAGAAGTAATGACTGACAGTGTTGGGTTTTCCTTTATTCCTTTTAATCTGTAACGCTGCCTAACTCCAGTTTGTGGCAACTGCGAATATATTTGAAACGGTAGTCGATTTTCCGCTGGAAAATCTCTACTTTAGTAGAAATAAAAAAATCACTCAGCCACAGCTGCTTCAAGCCCCGAAACGTTACTGGTAACCTACCTCAGATTATGGAAAAAGTGATTCTTTTAAAAACTCAATTAGCAGAAGCCGCAGAATTTGCTAAGTCAAATCGTTTTGGACACAAACGCTTAGCAGTAATTCTTCTTGACAATTTCATCGAAATACAATTAACTTCCTTGATGAAACAAAAATTTGAATGGAATGTTTACTTAAAAGGTACTATGTATTCTATCGATAGAAAATTTAAAATCCAAAACCACTTTGACGAATTAATAAAAGCTAGTTTAGAAGAAGAAATTATTACTACTAACGAAAAAATGCTTTTAAGCTTTTGCCATAAAATTAGAAATAATTTATATCATAAAGGCAATGAAGAAAAATTGCTAACACAAGTAGCAATAATAATTTTGTCTGATATAATTAAAGAACATCAACATAAATGGAAAAATGCAAGAATGCTTACTTCGTATCGTTCGGATACAATTGATCCTTACAAAATTGGAGATAGTTCTATTTCAAGTGGAAATTCAGAGGAAAATTGGAAAAAATTTCTAGAAAAATATTTTGTTATAATAGATAGTACAGACAAAACTTCATCCAAATTGATTTCCGATTTTTTAATAGAAAAGATTAAAGATGCTAAAGAGTATTATAAATTTATTCAATCTGAGTTTGATATTTTTTTTCCCCATACTAAAGATTGGACATTTAATGATTTCGTTTTACACTATTCTTTCAAAATAACAAAAGAATCTCAATTGGAAAAAATTAGAGAAAATCCAAATATAACTGAGCAAAAGAATGAAGTTATAAAACTTCAAAAAGAATATTTAACAAAATGGCTAATTAAAAAACCCGAAAGATTAAACGTTTTGGAAATATCATTTGAAAAAATAGACAACCTACCAATTGAAAAAAGTATAGAAAAATTTATAACATACCGAGATGAAACATACTTATATTATGATTCTCTTTTAAAAGCAGCACGGGACTTAGATGACGCTATTGAAAATTCTATAAACATTGCAAGAGGAAAATAAAGGCTACAACTAACACACATTTTTATACATTTCCAATTTAGTGGAATTATAGTTTTTTATCGTATTTTCGTTTAGCCGAAAATACTCGTCTTCGTAAGTTGTAAACTGCGTGAGAGGTGTGTTATCAGTAATCTCACAGCACACAGAATGAAAGAAATTGCCGAAAAATATATAAAAAGTCTTCCAGAAATTAGGAATTTTACCTGTACACTTTTTAAAAATCTAGATTCTTACAAGCAACATGGGACAGGTGTTTTTGTAAAAATTGGAACGAAATATTTTCTATTCTCTGCGGCTCATGTTTTTGATGATTTTGAGAAATTATTCATACCAATCGAAGAAGGTAAAACATTAATAAAACCTGGCGGAAGTATTATTAAAAATAATCCCAAAAAAGATCGAAAGTCTGACGAATTAGATCTGGGAATTTTAATTTTAGACGAGCAATCTGTAAAAGAATTAAGCATTGATTATTCCTTTCTTGAAAGTTCAAACTTAGAGATTAATCACTCTTCAATTGATTTTATGAGTTACATAGTTTTTGGATATCCTAGTAGTTGGTCAAAAAAGTCACATTCAAGAAATTCATTTCACTCTGTTCCTTTTTTTAGTATCACAAAATGCGTGAATTTAAATGAGTATAAGAAATTAAAAAGAAAAGAATACTTAAATCTTATTGTGGAATATGATCGACAAAACACACCCAATCTAAAATCTAAATCCATAAGTTATGGGCCTGATTTATTTGGAATTAGTGGATGTGGTCTATGGTATATTAATCCTTTTGATTTGAAGAGAGAACCAAAATTAATTGGAATTATGAATGAGTGGTCAATATCAAATAGAAACAGATTAATAGCTACAAGAATTGACGCATATACAGAAATACTACGTAAACAAGAGATAATTGATTTTCAAGAATCGGAACTATTCGGATTTAAATAAAAAACTGGCAGATAATACGTTTCTAGATATTTGCAAATTTAATAGAATTACAGTTTTTTATCCTATTTTTATTTTACCGAAATTAAAAAATAAGCAAGTACAAATTATTACTATTATTAATTACTTCTCATTTATCGACAATATCACTACACCTCTTGTACACCTCTCCCCTTCTAAGCCCCTATAAATAAAGAGAAGTAAGATATTGCATCGGAAAGTAGTGTATTTCTAACCCTATCCCAACCTATTTTACAGTATTCAATAAATTTAATCTTAAACGATATTCCGATGGAGACATGGAAAATAAAAAAGTTCAAAAAATGGACAGCCCAAAATAGAGTCTCCCAAATATCTTTGTAAGACTAATACAATATCGAGCTTATTATTATCAAAATTAATTGTACATTTTCTAACTTTTTAGGTGCAGCCTAAAAACAGATTTTAACGCTGTTTTAAAATTTAACATTTCATTAGAAATAAATTATACCAAATGGTATAATTTTGTATCGAAATAATTAAATATGAATAAGTCCGAACGCACCCGACAGTATATAATTGAAAAGACAGCACCTATATTCAATACTAAGGGGTATGCGGGGACTTCTTTAAGCGATATGACTGAAGCCACCGGTTTGACAAAAGGAAGTGTATATGGTAATTTTAAAAACAAAGATGAAGTAGCTATTGCAGTTTTTGAATATAACTTTGGCCGTTTATTAATTATGCTAAATAGTGAAATTAGTAAGAGAAAAACCTATAGGGAAAAACTTTTATGCTTTCCAGAACTATATTTAAATTTTTTAGGTGATAAATTCCCTGTTGGAGGTTGCCCTATTATGAATACAGCAATTGAGGCCGACGACACACACAAGGACTTAAAAAATGCTGCAAAAAAAGCGCTTTTGAAATGGTTTGACAGTTTTGTTTATTTAATAAATAAAGGCAAAGAAAAAGGTGAATTTAAAAGCACCACAAATGCTGAAGATAAAGCTCTAGTTATTATATCACTGATTGAAGGCGCTATAATGATTACAAAAGTAACCGGAAAAACAAACTATTTAAAATCTTTAATGGGCAGTTTAAAAACGATAATTGAAGACTTCTAATTTTTTTTAATTATAAATATACCAATCGGTATAAAATAATTCATAAAAAACGTAACTATAACTTTAACAAAAAGAACTCCAACAGGAGCATTTTTAGGCCGCCTCTCAACACTTAGTGCAAAGGAACTTGGAAGTATACGGAGGCATCGTTGCCATGGAACAAGAAGCATTAATATTTAAATACATAATAATATAAACACGATAAAATGAAAACAACAGACAACACAATATTAATTACCGGGGGAGGCTCCGGAATAGGCTTTGAAATAGCTAAATTATTTTCAAAAAATAATACGGTCGTTATAACCGGACGCAATGAAAACCGATTAAAACAAGCTGTCTCCCAATTAGAAAACACATACTACATCGTTAGTGATATTACCAAAGAGAAAGATATCAATTCTCTCGCGAAAAACATCAAAACACAATTCCCAAATCTTAACTTACTTATTAATAATGCTGGCCTAGCCATTGTACATAATCTTACCGAAAAAGAAGGAAATACTCACGATAAAGCCTTAGAGGAAATCACAACAAATTACCTTTCTACCATAAGAATAACAGAAAAATTACTTCCGATTATTTCATTAAATGACGAATCGGCAGTAATAAACGTTTCTTCTGTAGCGGCTTTAGTACCAAGCCATATGCTTTCAACATATTCTGCGAGTAAAGCAGCTTTACATTCTTATACACAATCCTTAAGATATTTTTTAAAAGATTCGACAGTGAAAGTTTTTGAAGTAATGCCTCCACTGGTTAATACAGAATTTTCGAAAGAAATAGGAGGTAAAAAAGGAATCCACCCAAGTGTGGTAGCCCAGGATTTACTCGATGCGCTAACACAAAATAAGTTTGAGGTTCATGTGGGTGATACAGCAGCTATATATCAGCTATCGCTTTCCTCCCCGAAGGAAGCTCTTAGCGTAATGAACAATTAATTTAAAGAAAAGAAAATGAATCAGGAACCTTTAAATTTTCTCATCCAGCATAAAGATAAAGTGGTAACAAACTCACCCTCTCCTTTTATGGACTGGCTAATGCCCACCGTAGTTTTTGCCGAAAAAGGAAAATTGATTTTTCAGTATAAAATAAGGAAAGAAATGACCAATCCTTTTGGCACATTACACGGCGGAGTAACCGCTGCAATAATGGACGATGCAATTGGAGCTTCATTAATTACTTATGGAGAACCCAGTTTTTACATAACTGTGAATTTAGCGATAGATTATTTTGGAACGGCAAAAGAAGGCGATCTCATAATTTCCGAAACTTTTATCATCAAAAAAGGGAAACAAATAACCAATGCTTCCTGTGAAATTTGGAACAACGACAAAACAAAACTCTTAGCAAGAGGATATACCAATCTATTAAAACAGGATTTATAAATAAATTTATGAAAAAGAAGATTGCATTTTCGATGATTATGGCTATGATAACCACTTTTATCATTTCATTTCTCCTGATTTCCATCAACGTTGGGTTTGGAGACAAATTTATGTCAATATGGCTCAAATCTTGGGCTTTGTCTTATATAATGGCAGTTCCGGCCATATTGATAATTGCACCAGGAGTTAAAAAACTGACGAATCGAATCATTAAATAAAAAAATTATGAAAAGAGTAGTTATTACAGGAATGGGGGTTATTTCTCCAATTGGCAACACCATTAACGATTTTTGGAAAAATATGGTATCCGGTAAAAGTGGAGCAGATGAAATTACCAAATTTAATGCCAATGAATTCAAAACGCAATTTGCCTGTGAGGTTAAAGATTTTCATCCTGAAGAGTATATAGACAGAAGGGAAATTAAAAAATATGATCTCTTTACTCAGTATGCCATAGCTGCCAGCGAGCAGGCTATAAAAGATGCTAAACTGGACTTCGATGCCATGACTGATGACGAAAAAACAGACATTGGCGTTATCTGGGCATCTGGAAATGGTGGGATTGCTACTTTTGAAGAGCAACTCTATGAATTTCATCGTGGAGATGGTAGGCCGCATTTTAATCCGTATATGATTCCAAAAATGATTGCAGATATAGCAGCTGGGGTAATTTCGATCAGACATAAATTGTATGGGCCAAACTATGCAACGGTATCGGCATGTGCTTCTTCAAATACAGCCATCGCAAATGCCTTTGACACCATCCGACTGGGAAAAGCAAAAATTATGATTGCGGGAGGTTCGGAAGCTGCAATAACAATGGCTTCTGTTGGTGGGTTTAATGCTGCTCATGCACTTTCCAAAAACAATGAAAACTTCAAAACTGCTTCCCGTCCATTTGATAAAAACCGTGACGGATTTGTGATTGGTGAAGGTGGCGGAGCTCTAATTTTAGAAGACTTAGAAAACGCTCAAAAAAGAGGAGCCAAAATCTATGCTGAAATTGTCGGCAGCGGAATGGCTGCAGATGCTTATCATTTGACCGGAACTTCACCTGATGGTTTCGGTGCCTATCTCGGCATGAAAAAAGCCTTAGAAGAAGCCCAAATAAAAACTACCGAAATCGACTATATAAATGCTCATGCTACTTCTACAAATATCGGAGATTTAAGCGAAATAACCGCCATTAAACGGCTATTTAAAAACGACCCGATTATTGTAACAGCAACAAAATCAATCACTGGACATCTCTTGGGGGCTGCAGGAGCAGTAGAAAGTATCATTAGTATTCTTTCGATAAACAATAATACTATTCCAGCCACCATTAATACTATAACACTAGATGAGGACATACCGGAAAGCATACAGATTGTCTTAGAGAAATCTCTTGAAAAAGAAGTAAAATATGTAATGAACAACACTTTTGGCTTCGGAGGGCATACAGTTACAACCATATTTAAAAAATTCATTATCTAAAAACATAACCGATTAAAAAAAACTTATCCTTAATAATTATAACCAGTTTCTTTTGGAGTTGTGCCACTAGACCCAACAACCAATCCCCAATTAAAAAAAAATATTATTTCCTGTTTCAGCCTGCTTTGGAGATTGCCTAATTTATCATTTGAAAGTTAAAAATGATAAAAAAATTACGTTAATTACTGAGAAATTATTCCCCAACAAACTGAAGTTAAACGAATTTGAAAAACAGAATTTCTAACCTGAAAAGAAAATAGGGATTATATTTTAAACTGGATGCGTAAATACTAATCCCGTCGATAGAGAGTTCGAACTAAATTCTAACTCATATTGAAGATAAGAATTGAGACATTATATAAAATATCAAAGTAGCTAATTGCCTAGCTACTTTAATATTGTTTATTTAGAATAAAAAAAATATTTTTTACCATATATTTTTCAATCTTGTAGAAGTTGTGCAACAATTACCGCTGGTACGTGCAACTGGTACTGCCCTTTGAAATAGTAAGATTAGGTTCGGTTTTCCCGCGCAGCCATTACAGGAAAGTCCCAAACCTCTCAAAATGGCAAGTGTAGCCATTGGGATTCTTTACTAGGTAGTCCTGGTGATATTCTTCCGCAGGCCAGAATTTTGTATAGGGCTCGAGTGTTGTGACCACTTTACCCATCCACCTTCCTGAATCATCAACGATCTTAATGACTTCCTCGGCAACTTCTTTCTCTTGCTCATCCTGAATAAATATAGCCGATCGGTAACTGGAGCCCTTGTCATTCCCCTGTCTGTCAACTGTTGTTGGGTCATGCACCCTGAAAAAGTAGTCCAATAGGTCCTTATATGATATTTCATTTGGATCGTATGTTATTTCTATTCCTTCTGCGTGTCCCGGGTGATCGTGATAGGTCGGGTTCTCGTTCTGTCCCCCTAAATAACCTACTTCAGTGTCCTTTACGCCCGGGCGCACTCGGAACAGGTCTTCCATTCCCCAAAAACAGCCTCCGGCTATGTACGCTTTTTTTAAATTTTCCATAATTATTCTTTATTTTATTAATTATAAATTTTTAAGAAACAACCTCACTTTATATAGACAATGAAGTCTTTCCTGAATTGATTGAACTTATGAACGATTCCAAAATACATCAGGATTTAGTTCTGTTTTGGTGCTCCTCTTCTGCTTGGCAAAAATTTTTAGACGGTTTTAGTGGATTCTTATTCTTTTATCTTAACTAAAGAAACCGCATTGATACAATATCGAAGTCCACTTGGTTCCGGTCCATCAGGAAAGACATGCCCAAGGTGTGCATCACACACGCTGCATAATGCCTCTACCCTAATCATCCCATAACTAGTGTCCTTATGGTACGCTACACTATCCTCGGATATCGGCTGGGTAAAGGAAGGCCAACCCGTACCGCTTTGAAATTTTTCAGAAGCGTCAAACAGAGGTGTCCCGCAGCAGATACACCCGTACTTCCCCGGCTCAAAAAGGCTACACATTTCCGAACTATGAGCCCTTTCGGTTCCTTTTTTTCTCGTGATGAGATATTGTTCTGGGCTTAAAAGGGCTTTCCATTCGCCATCCGTTTTTTCCACCCTCTTTGGTGGCTTCACATTGCCATGTGAGGCAAATTTTATTATATCATTCCACTTTAACATAGCTCTTGTTTTTAGTTTACCATTGAATCTCTATCTGAATAAAACCTATGCTGAAAATTCTGCTTACTTTTCTATTTCCAGATAGTAGCCGCTATTTTATTACTAGTTTATATTTTATTCTCCATTAGACTAACTTAGCGGACATATTGTTACTCCCTTGTATCAAACCCGACCATACAGGCAGGCGGTTTCCGAAGAGCATACCTCCTTGTTTACTTTCTTAATTTCCATGGTACTCCACTTTATTTATTATTTATCGATGTTTCAATTTTAAAATGCAGCCCGTTCAGTTTTTTTTTACATTCTTGGCTAAAAATCGCCGTGCGCCTGCCCACCAAACTTTTTCCGGATCAAAGCAAGCTTTGGGCTTATATAGGTTTGGCAAAATGGCGCCTCTTTATTTTTTAGGTAATAGTTGAGTTGGTTTTCAGTATTCTTTCTGAATCTGCTAAAAACAAGAGACCGTGTTATATAAGTTAGGTTATTCTGAGATGACAACTGCAAAATCCTTCGCTTAATAGTTTCATTGTCCCCACCATCAAAATAATAAACTGCCGAACGGTATTTCTCGCGCATACTATGGGCACTGCTGCTACTATGGGTAAGTAGGTGCACCTCGATGAGGGTGTCCAAAGTGATCTCCTCATTAAAATGTACCACTACGGCTTCCGAGAAGGCATCATCAGGTGCTACAGAGGCAATCCACCCCTGTTCTACCCGATCCACTCCATGAAATGCCTGAAAAATTGCTTCTGTACACCAATGGCATCCTCCCCCAAAACCTATCTTATTCATAACTGGTAAATATTTTATAGTAGTACTAAAGTCTTACTACGATTGCTACTATTGAAATGGTCAGCTGTGATTTCGCTTTTGCGATTTCTTTCAGCCTTCGTAATTCTTTAATTGTGAAGCACGGTTTTTATTTTTTTTTACCGCAATTTTTAAACATTGACCCTAGAACTGTTAACTATATATCCTATTTTACATTAGCCAAAAATCGATAGAAAGGGGGCCACTTCCCTCAATGATAATGACCAAAAGCAATGACAGCAAGAGTATGAAATACTCAATGCCTTCACCCTTCTTCTTCCCCAACCAATTCAGTGTCCACCCATCTGGCAGATGATTAAAAAGTGCGCCTGTAAAAATGATAAAATTCACCAGCGCTGCTAATCTCCCCAGACAGCCAAATATAAGCATAACACTTCCAAAAGATTGCCCAATTATAACCATCCAAGCGATAGTTATTGGAATTTCCTTCTTTTTAAAACTTTTTAGGGATTCAGCAATGCCAACACCACCACCAAAATCATCAAACCAACCAAGTAGCTTTTGCATTCCGTAAGGAAAAATAATAATTCCGGCCACCAATCTGCATAAAGTATAAACCCAGTTGGGTTCTGTCTGTAATAAATCATTAAGAATTTCCACCTTGTTCCGCTTTAGTAATTGATTGAATCGGTTAATGCTGCCAACGTAAAATTAAAGATTTATATGTGAATCTCATATAAAACAGTCCTTCATTATTTATGACTTTTTAATAATCTAAGTACTAATTTACGATCAATCCAAAAAGGATATTCGTTTTTTTACAGTAATAATAGATTAAAAAAAGGGAACTACTACACCGGTTTGATTTTTCAGAAAGACCTGCTTTGGCTATGCCAAAATTGCTCAGCCATTGTACTGTATGCCCTGCCTTCTGATATTTTATGTACGCTTTCTGCAGCAATAGTGCTCCATTCCGATTTCACACCGTCCGGCTCAATAAGCAAAACATCAATACCAAATAGCTGTGCTTCTTTCCTTATGCTGTTGCTTATAGCTTCTAATGCATAACTACTGGCTTTATTCCAACCTGATAATTCAACTTCTTTATTGCTATCAATCGAAGATATCATAACTATCTTACCGGACTTTTGTCTTCTCATATACGGCAAAACCAATTGTGATAATCTTGCCATGCCAAAAACGTTCACATCAAATTGATATTTGGCCTGTAAAATAGTAGCATCTTCTATTGCTCCCAACAACTCAAATCCGGCACTATTAACAAGGATATCAATTCGCCCTTCATTGGCAATTATTTCATCTATTCCGCTTTGCATTTCATCATCCTTAGTAATATCCGTCATCATTATTTGGGCGCCGAGTCGCTTCAGGTCCATAATCTTTTCTTTCCTTCTGGCTGATGCATAAACTACATAACCATATTCCAGCAAAAGTTTAGCGGTAGCTTTCCCAATATCTGAAGAAGCTCCCATTATCCATACTACTTTATCTTTGTTTTCCATCACGATACTGGTTTAATTTTATGGATGTCAAAAGCCGGATTTTGCAGCTCCTAAAATGGCTCCCGTAGCGTTATCCTGAATAAAACCTATAATCTCCCCATTTCGAGAATCAAAATTCTTCGGAAAATATACGTTTAGACTTCCTTTTTCGTCAACAGCTATTTTTTGGGAAATCAAATTCCTCACGATTTGATAATGAGAAAGTAACTTCCCTTCGTTTTCTCCACGCTGAACTTTGCTTTTTACTGATTTTTGTACTAGTGCAACGATTAAACGGCTGCCTTTTGAATTTCCGGAAACCTTATAGTTGACCACTACCCAGGTTTTTCCTTGTTGTGCTGAAATAACTAAGCTCGCTGGAGCGGATTTCGAAAGCGCCTTTGTAATACCACCTCTAATTAGTGTTTCCTGAGAACCGATATAATCTGCTTTACCGTTTATAATTAGCTGCGGAGTATAGATCGGTTCCTTTTTAAGCCATTTGGCATATTCGTACTGTCTCTTGGTGTAATCCGAATTACTGAAAAGATCTTTCCAGCCCAGATCATCCCAGTAATCTACGTGATACGAAAGGACATAAATGGGCTTGTCCTTGTATTCCTTTTGGATTTTACCCATAAGCTCATCTGCTGGAGGGCAACTGGAGCAACCTTCTGAGGTGAACAGTTCCAAAACTGCAAAACCTTTTTTAGCATTCTTGTTGGTACTACTTTGACCAAAAGCTGTGCTACTAATAACTAATGCTAAAAGCAATAAAACGGATGTAAATTTAATAGGTGTCATGTGTAAAGAATTTAATTAATTATGCAACGAAATTAGCAGCTAATGAGCAGGCCATATACTACAAAGTGGCTGAAGTGGACAAATTGACCCTCAAAGTAGTCAAAGACTGCCATCAATTATTTTGAAATTCCGGTTTGAAGCCATTCTTTATATTCCTTTATATCAGGAACATAACCTGCTGGTTGATTCAGATCGTTTCCATCAGAATCTAAAATAACGTAGAAAGGTTGTGCATTGGCTTTATAGCGTGCAATCTGAAAATCACTCCATTTGTTTCCAACTGTTTCAATGCTTTTACCGGTTTCCTCAGAAATATATTGTTGGTTTTCCGGTAATGTCCGTTTGTCGTCAACATGCAATGATATAAGTACAACATCATTTTTTAAGATGGATAATATTGAAGGATCAGACCAAACATTATCTTCTATTTTACGACAATTTACACAGGCATATCCAGTAAAATCTAACAGGATCGGTTTATTGATCGATTTGGCATAAGCAATTCCTTTATCATAATCCGTAAAGGCAGTGATACCATGAGGCCCTAACTCAGCACCTGACGGCAATACCACCGCAGTTTTCGCTTCAGCGGATCCTCCAACTCCCTTAGGTGATTCAGCATACGTCAATGGTGGTGGAAAACCACTAATCAACTTTAAAGGTGCTCCCCAAAGGCCGGGAATTAGATAAATCGTAAAGGACAATACCAACAGCCCTAAGGACAATCTTCCCACCGTAATCTCATCAACTGTGTCATGTGGCAACCTGATTTTTCCAAACAGATAGAGCACAAATGTTCCAAAAATAGCAATCCAAACCGCCAAAAACAGTTCACGTTCCAACCAATGTAATTGTAAAACCAAATCAGCATTCGATAAAAACTTGAACGCTAATGCCAACTCTAAAAACCCCAAACATACTTTTACGGTATGCAACCATCCTCCTGATTTTGGTAAAGAATTTAACCAACCCGGAAATAAAGCAAATAACATGAATGGTAAAGCTAAGGCTGAAGAAAACCCTAACATGCCAACTATCGGTGCCAAACCTCCCTTCGAGGCTGCTTCAACTAGTAAGGTACCCACTATCGGACCTGTACATGAAAAGGAAACGATTGCCAATGCGAGAGCCATAAATAAGATTCCGAGAATTCCACCTCGATCGGCTTGTCTATCTACTTTATTGGCCCAGGAATTAGGGAGTACGATTTCAAAAGCCCCTAAGAAGGATAAAGCGAAAACTACTAATAGAACAAAGAAAGCCAGATTAAACCAAACGTTAGTTGACAAAGCATTTAACGCGTCTGAACCAAATAACAGGGTAATTACGCTTCCTAAAAACAGGTAAATTAAAATAATCGAAATTCCATACATAATAGCGTTCCTAATCCCTTTTGCTTTGCTTTTACTTTGTTTGGTAAAGAAACTTACTGTCATCGGAATCATTGGAAATACACAAGGAGTTAGTAAAGCAGCAAAACCCGATAAAAAAGCGATGAAGAAAATAGACCACAGTCCCTTTCCAGATATCGTAACTGGATTTTCGGTCACTGGTAATTTTTCTGTTCCTTTTTTTACAAGAACAAAGCTTTTTACAATTTTGCCTTCTAACTTGGAAGTATCAAACTCTAAATAAGTTCGTTGCGGAACACAAACTTCTTTGCATACCTGGTAAACAAGCTCTACCTGTACCAACTTATTATCTGGTTCTGTTACTCGTATTTGCTGCTGAAGCTGGACCTTATCTATAAAAAAGGTCTCATCAACGCCAAATACATCATTGAACTTTGTTGCCGTCAGACTTTCAGTAGCTTTCCCAATAATGTTGAAATTGTCCTTACTATTCGGAAACAAAAGCTGTAATGGGGCAGCACCTCCTTTCGGAGTAAATTGAGAATAAAGGTGCCAGTCTTTTTCAAGAGTACCATTAAAAATTAAAAGATACTCAGTATCCGATTGTTGCTCAATCCTTGCCTGCCACTTTACAGGAGTAATTATCTGCGCATTTGCACTAGAACAGGCAAAAAATGCTATCGCTAAAATGTGTTTGAGATATCTCATGATAATTAATTTTTTTGAGCGAAATTATATTAGAATCCCTAGTGGCGAAATTTTAAAATAAGGGAACAAGACATATCAATGGATAAACCGGACAAATGGTAACCTGAATTCAATTTTCGTTTGTCATTTCCAATCTAAATATCAGATTTATTGCAAACTACCAACTAATAATTATTGCGGGTAAACTATAAAATCTAATCAACTAATAGGCTTACAATATGCTGCATGGATTTATAGGAAGAACTCCGTGTAGTTGCTAAAGAACTTCTCTGCAGCCCTCAAACCACTTCGCTATGTACTTTAAAAAAGTTCAAGTTTGAAAATGTCTAACTCACGGTAAAGTTTGTCTACTTAAAGATAAAACCGTTTGAGTTCAGTGCATTGCCAAGATACCTTTGACCCATAATTTTAATATTTAAATCATAAAAAATGGAAACAAACAATGCAAAAGTGGTTTACACAGGTGTAACACACACTACGGGTGGCAGAACTGGTGAGTCTCGCAGTTCAGATGGTAAGTTAGACATTAAACTTTCATCTCCTGGCTCTAATGGAAACGGTACTAATCCAGAACAATTATTTGCTGCAGGTTGGTCAGCTTGCTTTATTGGTGCTATGGGAAAAACAGCAGCCAATTTAAAAGTAACTCTCCCTGCTGACCATTATGTTAGTACTGAGATAGACTTAGTAGCCAGCGACGAAGGCTATTCGCTACAGGCACGTTTAAACGTAAGCTTACCTGGCTTAGATATTGAAGTAGCACAAAGTATCGTAGATGGTGCGCACCAAGTCTGTCCGTATTCAAAAGCAACACGTGGTAACATCAATGTTACAATTAATCTAATCTAAAATTAGGTACAAATGAAGATCTCATTAAAACAGCAGTTGTGGTTTAAAAAGTATGCAGCCATTACATTGGTACTAACGGCCTTATTTATAGGAACCACCAAAATTCATGCGCAGCAAAAATTCGCTAAGAATATTGTGATTGTACATGGCCTTTATTTAGATGCCTCCGGTTGGAAAGGAGTCTATTCTATACTAACTAAAAAAGGGTATCATGTGACATTGGTACAAAATCCCCTGACATCCTTAAAAGATGATGTGGCGGCGACTACCAATATTTTAGACAATCAGGATGGACCAACTATTTTAGTAGGGCATTCTTGGGGTGGAACTGTGATAACCGAGGCAGGCATGCATCCTAAAGTTGTAGGTTTGGTTTATATAACAGGATTTATGCCCGATAAAAGCGAAACTACCCGAAAATTGGCTAGCTCATTTCCGAAACTTCCTGAAATGAGAACAGAGGCACCGGACAAAGGAGGCTTCGTCTTCTACGACAGAAGCTCTTTTAGGGTCGGTGTTGCGGGCGAATTAAGTAAAGAGGATGCTGATTTTATGAATGCTTCTCAAATACCAATCCACAAAGATTGCTTTGATGCTCCACTCAGTGCTGCTGCTTGGAGAACTAAACCAAGTTATGGAATTTTGACGCTTAACGACCGAACAATTAATCCGGATCTTCAAAGAAGTATGTACAAAAATGCGAAAGTAAAAGTTACCGAATTAAAAGGAGGTCATGTAGTCTACATTTCACAACCCCAAGCAGTTGCTAACGTAATTATCGAGGCCTCATTGCAAAAGTAAATTAGTAATTATAATTGGTTTTTAATTTGTTTACTTTGGAAGAAAGCCGCTCCCTTAGCGGCTTTCTTTATTGTAAGAAATAATACTTTCAAAAATTATAGATCGCACTCGTATCAAAAATACAAAACTACAGACACCAAATAATATTATCTGTTTTCCATCCAATGCAAAAAGCTACTTGATCTTTCCTTGTTGATCAAAAGTCTTTCTGGCGTCTCAATGACTAATTTCACATATAATTTGCGCGCAAAATAAGGTTCTATTTCCTTAATCGCATTAAAATTAATAATATACTGTCGGTTTAATCGGTAAAACAGCGAAGATGGTAACAGCGAATAAATTTGATCCAATGATTGGTTGACCGAGTATTCCTGCTTATCAAGACAAACGATATGCACACTCTCATGCTTGATACAAAAATAAGCGATTGTATCAGTTTGAACTGTACTATACTTGTTATGCTTAAATACCAAAAAACTCTTCTTACCTCCTTGTGGCTCCAACCTGCTCAATAAGTTTCCGATATCAGCAACAAGATTTTGCTGAAAGTAATTTTTAAGCTGATCCACTTTCTCAAAAGCGATTTCAATATCATCCTTTGAAAACGGCTTTAGTATATAATCAATACCATTCGCTTTAAAAGCTTCCAACGAGTATTCATTATATGCAGTGCAAAAAATAACAGGACAATTAATAGTAACATTTTTAAAAATGTCAAAAGAAAGTCCATCAGCCAATTGGATATCCATAAAGATAAGACCCGGCATCTCATTCTCAGATAAATACTTTACAGCACTTTCAACACTTTGAAGTTGAGACACAATGGTAGCAGCTGGTCTCACAGCCTTTATCATCGTTACCAAGGACTTAGCAGCTTTTAGCTCGTCCTCAATGATTAAAATGTTCATAAATTATGGGAAGTTTTACTGCGAATGTTCCATTCACATCAGTTATTACTATTTTTTTGTTCAATAAATGTAAGTAACGCTGGTTGATATTCTCCAACCCAATACCGGTCGAAGTTTCAGGATTAATTTTAAGCTGAATCCCATTTTCTATGATAATATAGTCACCGTCGATATATATTTTAATCCACAACGGTTTATCTAGTGAAACAACATTATGCTTGACACAATTCTCAATCAATAATTGTAAAGTAAAAGGAGGTAAGAGTGAATTCATATATTGATTGCCGACAGTAATTGTCAAATCAATTCCGGCTTCAAATCGGGTCTTAAGTAAAAAAGTATATGCATTGACAATCTTCAGTTCTTCCTCTAACCTAATGAGATCTAATTTTCTGCTCTCCAGTGTAAACCGATAGAAATCCGATAGCTTTAAAATAAACTCCACAGTATGCTCATCATGAGTTTCCGCCATATACTTTAAAGTATTTAAGCTATTAAAGAGAAAGTGAGGATTAATTTGCTGTTTCAATAATTCATATTGGGCTCCCAGATTGATGGATTTTGACCTTTCAAACGCCACTCCTACCTGCTGGTTGTAGTGACTTTGATACAATAAATGTAAAAACATAAAAAATATAAGATTAATCAATACACCACGAACCTCAAACATCAACATTGAAGCACCAAAATCTAAATAAGGAAGTAAAAACTGCTGCAGAAAGGAAAGTGCCAACATCATCCCTATCCCAAAAAGTAAACTCCACAACAGCCGCAGTACTGAGATCTCCTGGGAATCATTTTTCTGATAGGTTTTTGGAAGCATATAAATGTTAAAATACCATATAAATACGGAAAACAGAAAGGTAAGTACCGAATTAACCAAAGCTTCACCAGGATTAAAATGCCGTTCAGCGATCTTTGGAACTGAAGATAAAAGCCCTAAGGCTAAGGAGCTGCCCCAAATGAGCCAAGGTGATACTTTAAAGGGTTTTCTATTCATAAAAGTCTTTATTTAAATTAAAAAAGGCTTAGTTAAAGATAAGCTTTATTGTTTAATCTTGAAGCTGTTCTTATTTTTTCAGCACGTTATACCAGGTAAAAGTAATCGATGTCTTTTAAGGCACCAATCAATTTCTGCCTGAAACAGACAAATTCATAAGTCAACCAGACTTTAGAAACCCTGACACTGGCATATTGTAAATTAATAATCAAAATGATACTGTGTAGCAATTACCAAAATTCAAGTTATAAATCTCTTTAAAATCAATGTTTTCAGAGAATTACAAAAAATAATTTGCTTTTTATTTTTTTATATGACCGAACGGTCATATATTTGCATTATAATTCATTCACAATGTCAAAAGGAGAAGCAACAAAACGATTTATCATTGAGCAGGCAGCGCCACTTTTTAACACAAAAGGGATAGCAGCGACAGCCATGAGCGATATTATGGAAGCCACAAAACTTTCAAAAGGAAGTCTGTATGTACATTTTGAAAATAAAGATCTTCTCGTTGCAAGTGCGGTGGATTACAATATGGAACAACTCACAAACAAATTGAGGAGCAAATTAAGCCAATACAAAACAGCCAAAGACACATTATATGGTTACCTCGACTTCTTTATTGACCCAACTCAGCCGATTATAGCCGGAGGATGTCCAATGCTAAATTTTGGTATGGAAGCAGATGATACCAATGAGTTGATTAAAAAGAAAGTAAATATTTTAATAAATAAAAGTCAAAAATTACTGTCAGATATCATCAAAGAAGGAATTGGTAATGGCGAATTTAAAGCTGATTGGAACCATGAGGATTTTGCCACCATCATGTTTGCTATGATTGAAGGCGGTGTTCTAATTTGCAGAGTGGCCGACAACAACGCTAAGATGAAAGTCATCAATGATAATCTAAAAAAAATGATTGCAGCACAAACACTGTAGTTTTTTTTTATTCAAAATATGACCTATCGGTCATTTATATTAAATAAAAACAATTCAAATAATTAATTAAAAAACAAGAACAATGTCAAAAACAATTTTAATTACAGGCGCTTCAAAAGGATTTGGTAGAATCTGGACAGAAGCTTTTTTAGAACAAGGTTACCAAGTAGCAGCTACGGCTAGAAATATTGAGCCACTCAACGATTTGGTTTCAAAATACGGTGAGGCCTTTTTACCCTTTTCATTAGATGTAAATGACCGTGAAGCAGCGTTTGCAGCGGTAAAGAAAGTGCACCAACATTTTGGAAAAATTGATGTACTAATCAACAATGCGGGTTATGCCCTATTTGGTGCTATTGAAGAAGCCAGTGAGCAAGAAGCCAGGGATCAATTTCAAACCAATTTTTTCGGTGTTTTATGGATGACACAGGCAGTGTTACCTATTATGAGAGCACAAAAAAGCGGACACATCATCCAAACATCCAGCATATTGGGCCTTGTAACCTTGCCGTTCGTGGGATTGTATAATGCATCTAAATTTGCCATCGAAGGTTTTAGCGAAAGTTTGGCTTCGGAGGTAAAAGATTTTGGAATCAATATAACCTTGGTAGAGCCTAATGGTTACGCCTCTGACATTTGGAAAAACGAGACTCATTCACAAGGTATAGCGGCTTATGATGGCGTTAAAAAAATTGCTTCCGAAAGTGGAGCAACAGGTTCTTTCGGTAGTATTGAGGCTACTGCTGGTGCATTAGTGAAATTAGTAAATACTTCTAATCCACCGTTGCGTTTGTTGTTAGGTAAAGTAGGACTTCCTCTTGTAAAACAAGTTTATGAACAACGATTGGCTGTATGGGAAGAATGGGCAGAAGTATCTGAAAAAGCACACGGCAATTAATTACTAAAACATCAATTATCATGAAACAGAAAATAGCATTTGCCATGATTATGGGCGTGATTACGACAGGAATAATCTCATTCAGTCTTATCTCCATCAACATTGGATTTAATGACACCTTTTTAGGGATTTGGCTTAAATCTTGGGGAATGGCTTATGTAATAGTCATACCGGCTATTTTGGTTATTGGCCCAAGGATACAAAAAGCAATTGACAAAAGAATCTAAATAAAAAGCGTAATCAATGAACTGCCCCCCAAAAGTTAGACCTATCTGGGGGCAGTTTTATTATTTTATTTCACAGTAACTTAGTCTTTCAAATTATCGAAATAGGTCGTCGTTTCGTCGATTAAAGATTTCATTAATTCGATTGCTTTGGTGTGTTTAAGAATTGGTGCAATTTGCCCACCCCAAAACAATATCATATCCCATTTTTCCTGTTCAAGCGCAGCTTTTCTTAGCGATGACATGAAGGTCGTTTGCAACGGGAAAGGCAAAATCTGATCTTCGCGTCCTACCATTTCCATGGCAATTTTGCTGTTAATGCCACGACCAAGCCTTCCTGTATAAGCGCGAGAAAGTGTTGTGTATTTTGCTATATCCGAAAATAACATTTGTTTGTGAATGGGTAAAGCATTCGATTCCTCTGTGGCTAAAAAAGCAGTTCCGACTTGTGCCGCACTTGCTCCCAAAGCCAAAGCGGCAGCTACTCCTTTGCCTGTAGCAATACCACCGGCCGCAATAACCGGCACTTTTACTTTTTCTCTTATTAGTTGTAACAACACAAAAGAACCTGTAATGGACGATTCTGCTTTTGCCAGGAATGAAGGCCGATGTCCACCGGCCTCAAAACCCGAGGCGATAATCATATCCACACCAGCAACTTCTAAAAAGAGGGCTTCATCTAATGTAGTGGCAGCCCCAATCGTAATAATACCGCGTTTGCGGCATTCTTCCAATATAGTTGCTGATGGAACCCCAAACATAAAGCTAAACACTTTGGGTTTGACATCCAGTACTACCTCTATCTGGTTTTCAAACCGCGACTGAAAAGGTTTTGGTTTCTCCGGAAATGGAATTCCTACTCTTTCAAAATAAGGCTGAAATGCAGTTTTGGCCTGTTCATACTGAGCATCCGTGATACCAACCTTTGGAGCATCAGTATCCGATACCCAAAGGTTGATATTATAGGGCTTATCAGTGGCGGCCTTGATTTGCTTGTCTACGGCAACGATTTCCTGAGGACTTAAGGTATAAGCACCATAACCGCCAAGACCCCCGGCATTGGATACTGTTGCTACCAATTCAACTGATGATAGGTTGCCGCCAAATGGTCCCTGCAATATTGGGTATTGTATTCCCAATAATTCTGTTGCTTTTGTATTATACCACATGATTTAATCATTTATTGGTTAGTATCAGTAAGCATTTTATTGACGATGAGCCATTGACTCTCTATTTTGTGGAATGATAAAATATCATGATAAATGAAATCATACATTCTCACCCTAGCTTCGAGTACTGCAATGGAGTTTACGATATGTAAAGATAAAATTTCTCCTTTAAATGGCTTCCCTGAATCCTTAGGACTTTTTCGATTTTTCACACCATCCAAATACTGTTCAAGTGTTTTGGCATATGGTACACCTTTGATATCACCAAAAAGTAAGGCTTCAGTATAAAAAGCACTGCCCAACAAATCGACATCACCTTCATAGATTCCCTTAAAATAATTATTTTCCAATACTTCGGTAATCGATTTTATATCTGAAACTTGACTTTTCATTGTGTTACTATTTTGTGCTTTCATACCCTGTAAATTATAGAACATGCAAGCGGTTAATAAGATTATTTTTGGTACAAACTGTTTTAAATTTCGTGGTTTCAATTTATTATGATTTATAATTACTATGCAAATTTCAAAAGAAACAGTGAGCCACATATGTGATTTACATCACATTTAAAATGGCGGAGGTAAATGAGGTATTCTATTTATTTATTTTTTAACCTAGGATCAAATTGCATATCAAGATAGTCTAACCCAAGAGGTCCAATAGCATATACCTGAGTAACATATTCGCCGGATTTAGCAAGATGAAAATGTGGAGTGTTACCCGGCAGTATTACGACAGCACCAGGAGGATAGGCCTGTAATTTAGCTTCATCAAATTTGTTCCCAATTCCTATATAGAATACACCTGAAATTACGGTATATATTCTATCTTCAGGATGTATATGAGGCATTATTTTTTCACCGTTAGGTATTTTTACCCGAACTATAAATGGTTCTCGCTTAGTTGGGTCACCAACTAAAATAGCCAGTTTTATTTTTTCATGAAAAGCTGGAAAAGAATTCCAGACTATATTTTCGGAATTAACAAAATTAAACTCTTTGGGAGTCATGCTTTGTGCTGAGCAGATTTCAGTAACAGTAACAATAAAAATGAACAATAGTGTTAAGAAGCTAATATTGGATTTCACAAGGAATGCGTTTAAATTATTAAAAAAAAAAAAAATGGTATAGCTGTATTTTCAAACTATACCAAATCACTAAATAGCAATACGATTCAATCGATTTATATCTCGGTACTAATTTTACATACCGGAGAAAATCCCTGTTGATTGCCTTACTTTATTTTAGACAATAGTTTTGAAGCTACTTCTTCTGAAGACTGAGGATTTTGACCCGTTAGCAATAACCCGTCTTCCACTACATAGGAACTCCAATCAGCACCTTTAGAATAGTTTGCTCCTTGCTCTTTTAATTTATCTTCTAATGAAAATGGTACAACTTTGGTTAATGCAACAGCTTCTTCTTCTGTGTTACAAAATGCTGTTAAATTTTTTCCGGCAATTAGATATTTTCGCTCTTTGTCTTTAACATTAATCAGAGCCGCCGGACCATGACATACAAAAGCAATCGGTTTGTTATTATAGTAAAAATCCTGAATGAGTTTTATGGAATTTTTATCCGTTGCAAGATCCCACATTGGGCCATGTCCTCCCGGATAGAATACGGCTTTGAAATCCTGTTGTTTAACACCCGTAAGCTTTACAGTGGTACTCAATGCTTTTTGAGCATTTTTATCTTCATAGAAGCGTTTAGTTGAAGCTGTTTGAAATGTTGGGTCTGTACTTTTTGGATCAATTGGTGCCTGTCCTCCTTTTGGGGTAGCAATTACTACTTCAATTCCTTTGTCTAAAAAGTAATAATAGGGTGTTGCAAATTCTTCAATCCATGAACCTGTTGGTTTCCCTGTGTCGCCTAATTTATCGTGGGAAGTCAAAACAAATAGCACTTTCGCTTTTTGCTCTTTTTGTGCATAAGTAACAAAACTTGCCATTGCAAAAACAGCAACAAATAATGATTTAATTATATTTTTCATATTGTTATATTTTATGCTTTTTATGCGCTGTGGCTACAGCGCATAAAAAGTGTTTAATGTTTTTTTATATTAACTTAGATTATGTCCCGATCCTTTACCGCCATCTACATTGATAATTGAACCGGTAATAAAATTACTTTTCGCAACAGTATAGACCATCTCTGCAACATCTTCGATTTCGCCTACTCTATTTAATAAGTGAAGACCTGCTGTCGCATCTGCCTTATCACCGTGCATTGGCGTACGGATAACACCCGGGGCAATCGTATTTACTCTAATGTTTTGTTTTCCAAATTCAGCAGCAAGCTGAATGGTTAGCGCATGTATCGCACCTTTGCTTGATATCGCAGCACTAGCTGGCCATCCGCCTAATCCGTGGTTTACCAAAGGCGTTCCAATGTTAATTACTACACCATCCTGCTGTTTCAGCATTTGGGGAATAACCGCTTGTGTAGTGAAATAAGTCCCTTTCAAGTTAGTGGTCAGAAATTTATCAAGATAGGCTTCATCTACTTCTAAAAATGGTTTACTATCAAAGATGCCTGCATTGTTAATAAGTACATCTACTGAACCGAATCTTTCGATGGCAGTCGCTACCAGCTGTTCCCCTATACGCTTATTACTTACGTCACCAGAAACCATTGCCAGATTATCACCTGCACCAAATTCATTAAACGTCTTCTCCAGGGATGTTGCAGTTAATGAGTTGATTACTACATTATCTCCTCTGTCCAAAAAATATTTGGCTATTCCTTTACCGATACCCGATGCTGCACCGGTAACGATTATCGTTTGTTTTTTCATAATTATTTATTTTTTATCGGCTGTAATGCCTTTTTCTCTTAATATTGATACTTGTTCTCCTGCGTAACCCCAATTATCTAATTCAATTTCATTAATCACCACATGGGTCAGGTGTGGGTCTTTGTTCAATACTTCTGTAATCAGATTGGTAATCCCAAAGATTAATTGCTGTTTTTGCTCGCGGGTAACACCTTCACGAGTCAAATCAATTTTTACAAATGGCATGGCTTTAGTTTTTAGAAACTTCTATTAATGCTACTTTTGCAGTTACATTCACATCAAGTTCAAAATCATTATAGATTAGCGTATCGCCTAAATCTTTAAAGAAATTACCCGAACGGAATTTAATGTCGTACTTAGTACGGTCAACAATTAGTTTACCTACTAAGTTAAAGGTGTCTTCACTGCTATTGACAATCGCGTCAAATCCTGCAGCGTGGGTAATCCCTTTGATGGTCAAGTTACCTTCAAAACGATATTGATTACCAGAGTGTGGTTGTACTGATACAATTTCAAAAATAGCCGTTGGGAATTTTTCAATTGAGAAAAAATCATCCGAGGTAAGGTGACCGGCAAATTGTGTATTGGTAGCCGAATCGGTTACGTCCAAAATTACAAGTGTAGCCATATCAATGATGATTTCCCCTCCGGTTACTTGCCTGTCAGTAAGCAGGAATGAACCTTCTTTTACTTCAATTGTACCGTTGTGTGCTCCGGTCACTTTTCTTCCAATCCAATCGATACGGCTTTGTGTGCTTGCGATTTCAAATTTTGTTGTTTTCATTTTTTTTGTTTTTAAATTATAGTGCAAAGTAAAAACAGAAACAGAAGTTGGTTACGTGATGTAGATCACATTCTAAAAAAGGTGATTAATGCGGAGTATAAAGTCTACTCAAAGTTTCTCTTGAAACGCCCAGATACGCTGCGATCAAGTGTTTGGGAACCAAATTATACAATTGCGGATATAACGTCAAAAGTTCCTCATAGCGCTTTTTCGTATCATTGTTCATAAAGGATAAAAGTCTTTTCTGCGAAGCAACATATCCCTTATTGGTGCGCCAGCGAAAAAAATGTTCCACCTGATGGAGTTCACTGCAAAGTTTCTCTCGATCATCATTCGAAAGACAAAGCACCTCAGCATCAGTGATACAGTCAATGTTAATGGTGGCTCTGGTTTGGCTGTATAGAGCATCATAGTCTGAAGTCCACCAAGTAGGCATAGCAAACTGAAGGATATACATCTTGATTTCGTCATTGATAAAAAAAGCTTTTAAACAACCCGAAAGTACAAAGTATTCACAATCCACTTTATCACCGGCACTTATAACAGTCTGTCCCTTTTTAAAAGACATACTTTTAAAATGGGAAAATAAATAATCGAACTGTTCATTAGTTAGTAATGCAGTCTTAGCAATGTGCTCCTGTAATAATTCTTTGCCATCCATTTGTAAAAAACATAAATACATCCAATTGCGGAGCTATTTCAACACTACTAAAATAATAATCATACTCTTTAAAACGGCTCCGTCCAGAAAAACAAAGTTACATATTTATCAATTATAGTTGAACCATTAACAAAGCAAAATTGAATTAAACGAAAGAGGCAGTGCACTTGCACTGCCCCCAAAAGGTATATTCTTTGGTGTATTTTAATTTTAAATTGTATAAGTATTCCTCCCCCTTTTTGTACATTGCTATTTTGTTCGAAGCGTTTTTTCAGCCTTTTCTACCAGTAATAGGTTCAATTTCTGGTTTCATTTTTTTCTCTTACTTTTTCATGACAAGGAGAGGTTTCCCCTTTTCGACAATATAGGTTGCCAGCTCAGCAGCTTTTATGTTGCCAGCGTTCCTGGCGGAATGGTTTTTTCCTGCCGGTATAAATAGTACGTCTCCTGCTTTGAGCGTTACCGGGCGTTCACCCTCAACCTCATACTCGAGTATCCCTTCCAGGACATAGATAACCTCTTCCCCGGGGTGTGAATGCATTCCGAAAGCCGTATCTGCCTCGAAGTCGATACGGACTTGAATAGCCTCGTGTCCGGAAGCACTAAGATCACGTCGCTGAAGATCAGTGCGCTTTATTCCCGACTGCTGCGCTATAGCTGAACTTGGAACAATAAATGCTGCAAAACTCATTATAGCAATGGCCATTAACAAAAATTTTCCTCTTTTAGTATTTTTCATTTTTTTATCACTTTAATTTTTATTTCTATAGATCAACGCAATGATCTGAATGCTGCACGCATTTCTTCAGTAAATAACTGTGGCTGTTCCCATGCCGCAAAATGCCCGCCTTTGTCAACCTCATTGAAATAGATTAGGTTTTTGTAAGCACGGCGTGCCCAGGTTTCCGGTGATGCATAAACATCCTGTGGAAATGTTGTAACAGCTACCGGAATAGTAATCTTATCAGATTTCATTGAACCTGAACTTATGATATTTATGTTGCGATTCTCCCAATAAATCCTTGAAGCAGAAGAAGCGGAGCCTGTAAGCCAGTAGAGTGAAATGTCATCAAGTACCTGATCTTTTGTTGGCAACTGTTTCGGATCGTTACCATAAGACCAATTTTCGAATCCCGGATGCAAGAAAAACCATGCTGCAAGTCCTGTTGGAGAATCTGTCAGACCATAACTCACTCCTTGTGGGCGTGTTTCCATTGTCGTTTTATAGATAAATCCACCACCTTTGATCGCTTTGTTCAGTTGTTCAAAAGCTGCACGTTCCTTTTCAGAAAAACCTGCCGGTACCGCATTACCTCCCAAAGCCATTCCTGCTTCTGCCGGTAATGTTGCTGGTAAATTACTATGAATACCCAGCAATCCTTGAGGTGCTTGCAGGGCCATTGCGTTAACGATTCCTGCACCCCAATCACCACCTTGCGCAACGTAACGTTTGTATTCGAGGCGGTCCATGAGTACAATCCATGCTTTTGCAATCCTGTCATTATTCCAACCTGCTTCGGTGGGCTTGCCTGAAAAGCCAAAACCCGGCAAAGAAGGTATGATGACATCAAAAGCATCTTCGGCCTTTCCGCCATAGGCGGTCGGATTGGTCAATGGTTCAATAATACCCATAAATTCGAATACTGATCCTGGCCATCCATGGCTTAAAATAAGAGGCATGGCATTTTTATGTTTTGAACGGACATGGATAAAGTGAATATCTACCCCATCAATCTTTGTCATAAACTGTGGGTAAGAATTTAGTTTGGCCTCAGCTTTTCTCCAATCATAATTCGTTCCCCAATATTTGATCAATTCCTTCATATTGGAAAGCTTCGCACCTTGCGATTGATCGGCTACTGTTTCCATACTAGGCCATTTTGTGGCCAATACACGTTCACGAAGATCTTTTAAATCTGCATTCGAAATAGCTACACGATAAGTACGGATAGCCTCATCATTTTTTACATCTGCTTTTTTTGATCCTCCCTGCGCTGCAGCAACTGTTAACTGTAAAGCTAACACTCCCGTCCACAATGCACGAGTTACAATGTTTCCTGAATTTTTCATTTTTTTTACTTTTTATTTTTTTTAAAATTTATATTTCCTACTCTTTATTCTATATTCTGATTAAACTCTTTCACTGCGGTTAGCTCTGAGTACACTCCCCGTTCATGTACGTTAGCAGTCGGTGTACGGTCTATAAGCAAACTCAACAATTCGGGACGACTGTAATGTCCACTGGCGTCCATCAATCGCTTGCGTGCATCTATCTGTGCAAAGTCAATGTCCGCAATCACTTCACCTTCGCCTGACTTTAGTGGCTCACCAATAAGTTGTCCGTCCGGACCAACTATGGCAGTAAAGCAGCCTCCTGAAATCGGTCCAATAGGAGCTCCTGTATCTTTCGCAATTTGAGCTTGTTGGTCGGCATCAAGCCAACCTGTAGCACAAACGACAAAACAGGCTGATTCTAAAGCGTGTTGGCGTACATTGATTTCTGTTTGCTCGCTGAACAATGGGCCAAAGATTGACCCTGGATACATTGCTGAATGAATCTGCTCTCCATCTGCTATCAGCGCGTAACGGAAAAGTGGGTTGTAATGTTCCCAACAGGCCAGCTGACCGATACGCCCTGCTGCACTGTCGACAGCACGTAGTCCTGAACCATCTCCTTGCCCCCAAACCATCTTCTCGTGATAGGTTGGTGTTAGCTTGCGACGTCGCTGAATCAAAGTTCCGTCTGCATCAAAAAGAAGTTGCGTATTGTAAATTGTACCTCTATCACGCTCATTGACACCAATCGACACTACCATGTTTGCCTCCTTTGCTGCCTCACCTATCGCGGCGGTTGCGGCTGACGGAACTGTCACTGCTTGTTCGAGTAAGCGCTGATGCTCCTTTCCCATCATAAATGGAGCCTGAATAAAAGAGAAATAAGGATAATAGGGTACAATTGTTTCTGGAAAAGTAGCGAATTGCACCCCTTGTTTGCCCAGCTCACGAATTTTGTTCACTACCTTTTCAACTGTACCCTCTCGGCTGTATAACACTGGGCTTATTTGTACAGCAGCAACTTTCACCACGCTATTAGTTTCTGAATTTTTAATATTTTTCATGGTTTTTTTTTTAATGATTAATCTAATTATATGTCAAAAGTACTCTGGTACTAAAATCCATGCTAGTACCAAATTGGGCAATGAGACAAAATGGTAGGTGAAGTAGACAATGTGGAATGCGAAAGATTTTCAATATGTTGTCCTCCTTTGTACATTAAAATCTGTAATGATTTAAAGTATCAAAGTTATACGATGAAAATCTGCCAAAAAAAAAGAGGGCATAAAACCCTCTTAAATACTAAAAATCTCTTTTTCGCTAACTTCATAATAGACGGACTTAATCGCTCCGTACAACCGGGAGTCCATCGTGGCTCTTTCAGACCCAATGAACCTTAGCTGGTAGTGGCAGTTTTAATTTCCTAGTTCTAAATGTGTACTAACTGCAATCCTGTTCCATGCGTTTATAATTGCTACTGCCATTATAATTTGAGCGATCCTGTTTTTGTCAAAAAATTGTTCCGCTTTTTTGTACGTTTCATTTGACAAACCTTTATCATGAATCAAGGTGACTTCTTCTGTAATTGATAAAATCAACTTTTCTTCTTCCGAAAATAAATCGGTTTCACGCCAGACATTTAGTAAAAAAATACGTTGATGGGTCTCTCCGTTTTTTAGCGCGTCTTTTGTGTGCATATCAATACAAAAAGCACATCCATTGATTTGAGAAGCGCGAATTTTGATTAATTCTTTGTGCGTTTTCGATAATTGAGTTGTTGCTAAATAACCTTCCAATGCATACATTGCTTTATATGCTTGAGGTTCTACTTCATTGATGTTTATTCTTTTTTCCATTTTTATGTTACTTAAAATTAACAGAGCAAAGTTCAGAAACAAAAAATGGAAAAAACTTAAACTGGTTTAAGAACGGTTTTTATTCCTAATTTCACTTAAATATTCTGGGGTAAAACCTAAAAAAGAAGCGATTAAATATTGTGGAATCCGTTGTACAAACTCAGGATGCATTTTGCACAGATGATCGTAGAATTCTTCCTTAGAAAAGTCATAAAGGTATTTTATCCTCATTTGCGAAGCCGCATATGCCCGTTGATAGATAAATCTAAAATAGCGTTCCATTTTCGGGAATTCAATTAATAATTTTTCTTGTGAATAACTGTCAATGGCTAAAATTTCTGAATCTTCTACAGCCTGGATATAAAATTCGGACGGTAGTCTCCGCTCATAAGCAAAGTTGTCAGTAATCCACCAGTTTTCTATCGCAAATTCAGTAGTTTGTTCTATTCCTTTATTATTTATAAAAAATTTCCTTAAACAACCATTAAGAACAAAATAATGCGATTTACAAATCTGTCCTTCAACAAGCAGATTTTCTTTCTTTCTGATATTTACAATCTGGAAAAATGCTAAAATATCAGAAAGTTCTCCTTCGTTTATTTCAATAAATTTTTCTAAATGATTTTTAAATATTTCAGACATAATTTTCTTCAGGATTTAAAAATTACTACTAGCGCGTCCCCCCGGATTTAAGATGGTGGAATTTTTTATTGCTTTAGTTTACTTTAGCCAAATATACAAAAAGAAGTTTCAGTTTAGCCTTAAAAACCGCACTGGCTCAAAACCTGAATTGCACTTTATCTTTGGTAATACTTACCGAAAAAGGTACTCTTTGCTACAAATAATAAAAACGGAAGTATGACTGAAAAAAAAATACCGATGCTGTAAGAGAAAATAAGATGCCTCGGTTGCAACAGGTATCTATTGATCATACATAGGAAACGTACCCATAACGTTCACTTCTTTTAATGTAATTTTACCCCAACAAAAATCTTTTTCGGCTATTAAATATACTTCTTTTATCGCCAATAAGTTCTGTTGCTTCTGTTATAGTATCGAATCGAATGTTTTTAAGAGCCTTAAAGATACATTTATTTTCAGATGTGACAGAACCATCGTTTCTTGTTCGTTAGCAAAGCATTAAAGAAATGCAAGTACTATTTTGTTAATAATTATATTTAGATTTTAGTAGGCAAAATCACTATGTTTGTAGGTACGCTAAAAATTTATTAGCACAAATTGTAATCCTTTTAACTCTTACCGGGCCTATCATCACAGTACCGTGTAATTAAATAAAGATAAACTTAGGTGTTTATGAAAAAAATTAAACTAAAAAAAGCACCCTTACAAAAAACAGTGTTATTCCTAATTGTAATTTTAGGTGTATTCTATCTTCATTACACCTGGAAACAATTTAAAAATGACCAGGCTGAAGAAGTATTGCAAATTGCAAGATCCATTGAAACGACTTTACCAAAAGAGAATTTAAAAACACTTGAAGCGAAACCAAGTGATATTGATAAGCCGTATTATAAGCTTCTAAAAAACACCCTGACAGCGATAATTCAGGCCAATCCCAAAGCCCGATTTGCTTATATATATACCAAACAAAACGGAAAAATATACTTTATTGCAGATTCTGAACCTACTCAATCGAAAGATTATTCACCTCCTGGACAGGAATATTCGGAAGCGGACTTGGCTTATAGCCTGCCTTTTGAAAATGGAAAAGAATTTGTTACAGGTTCCCTTACCGATAGATGGGGAACATGGATAAGTGTACTTATACCTATAAAAGATGAAGTTACAGGAAAGACAACGGCGGTATTCGCAATGGATTTTAACGCAAAGGCATGGGACGCTGTCTTAATTTTCAAAATAATTAAATCAGGTGCGTTAATTGTTTTATTGCTATTGGCATCCTTTTTTCTATTTATAATAAACGCTAAGAATGAAATATTTAAGTATGAGAATGCAAAACACAAGCTCACTGCAAATGAGTTAAGAGAAAGTGAAAAAAAGTACCGCAATATTTTCGAAAACATACAAGACGTATTTTATCAAACTGATCTTAAAGGGATTGTTCTCGAAATAAGTCCATCAATCCAATATTTCTCCGAATTCGTCAGAGATGAAATTATAGGCTTCCCTGTGCACAATCTCTATTATAACCCCGATGACAGGAATATCCTGCTTGAAGCAATTATGAAAAATGGAGAACTCCTTGATTACGAATTAAAACTAAAGACAAAAACCGGCACCATAAAGTATGTTTCAATTAACGCCCGTTTAATAGTAGATGAGAACGGCAATCCAAGCCATATTGATGGAGCACTTCGGGATATCACCGAGCGTAAACTATCTAAAACTAAACTCATCGAAAGCGAATACCACCTGCGAACCATCATCGAAGCTGAGCCAGAATGCATCAAGATAGTGGATGCAGAGGGTCGATTGTTACTGATGAACCCAGCTGGTTTGGCTATAA
Organism: Flavobacterium rhamnosi; assembly: GCF_048286515.1. NCBI lineage: Bacteria > Pseudomonadati > Bacteroidota > Flavobacteriia > Flavobacteriales > Flavobacteriaceae > Flavobacterium > Flavobacterium rhamnosi. The sequence continues at coordinate 37,607 of NZ_JBLVPS010000018.1, forward strand.
TCGAGGCTGATTCAATGGAACAGGTAGCCGGGCAAGAGATCGTTGGTCTTGTCGCTACGCAATACCAAAGTGCTTTTATAAAAATGCATCAAAGGGTAATCGCGGGAGAATCAGCACAAATGGAATTCGAAATTGTGGGGCTTAAGGGCAGCCATCACTGGCTGGAGACCAATGCTGTTCCTTTGCAATACAAAGGTAAGACAGCATGCCTCGCCCATACCCGCAATATCACCGAACGCAAACGAGCTGAAGAGATGTTAAAGAATAGTGAAATGTTTTTAAAAGAAACACAAACAATTGCTCGTTTAGGAACTTATATCTTAAATATTGAAAATGACTCCTGGACAAGTTCTGATATATTAGATGTTATTTTGGGAATTAATTCTACTTATAATAAATCTTTACAGGATTGGCATTCGATTGTTCATCCAGAATGGCTTCAAATCATACTAGATTATTTTACAAATGAAGTAATTGAGCAGCAATGCAAATTTGATAAAGAATATAAAATTATCCGAAAAAACGATAACGAAGAACGTTGGGTCCACGCATTGGGTGAAGTATTATATAATGAAGAAAATCAGCCAATAAAAATGATTGGTACCATCCAAGATATTACCGATCGCAAACAGATTGAAGAGGAACTTACAATTGCCAAAGAAAAAGCTGAAGAAAGCGACCGTTTAAAATCGGCTTTCCTTTCCAATATGAGCCATGAAATCCGCACTCCCATGAACGGCATTCTGGGTTTTGCCGAATTACTTAAAGAACCTGGCTTAACCGGTGAAGAGCAGCAAGAATATATTGGCATTATAGAACGAAGTGGTACTCGTATGCTCAATATCATCAACGATATTATTGATATTTCTAAGATAGAATCAGGATCGATGAAAATGTTAATTTCAGAAACAAATATCAACCAACAGATCGAATACATCCATACTTTTTTTAAGCCGGAGATTGATGCAAAAAACATAAAGCTTTCCTTTAAAAACACATTACCCTTAGAAGCGGCCCTGATTAAAACAGACCGAGAGAAAATCTACGCTATTCTTACCAATCTGGTTAAAAATGCTATAAAATTTACACATAACGGCTCTATTGATTTTGGCTATGTCTTAAAACCCGTCATACCAAGGGCAGAGTATATTTCTGTCTATCCTTTTGAACCTTTCGAACTGGAATTTTTTGTAAAAGATACAGGGACCGGTATTCGCGAAGAACAATTGGAAATCGTCTTTGAAAGATTCAGGCAAGGCAGTGAGTCGCTGACCCGAAATTATGAAGGAGCGGGATTGGGATTATCCATCTCGAAAGCATTTGTGGAAATGTTAGGCGGAAAAATTTGGGTAGAAAGCGAAATTGGAAAAGGTTCCGTCTTTTATTTCACTATTCCTTATAATTTCGAACAGGAAGCAAAAGAGGTTGCAAAAAGTACTGATTTGGCATATGACGATGAAAAGCAAATTGAAAGCCTGAAAATATTAATTGCTGAAGACGACGAAATATCTGGAAAATTACTTACAAGAACAATTAAGAAATTCAGTAAAGAAATTTTAAGGGCAAAAACTGGAATTGGGGCGATTGAAATCTGTCATAATAACCCTGATATCGATTTGGTATTGATGGATATTCAAATGCCTGTAATGGATGGTTATGAAGCCACCCAAAAAATACGGGAATTTAATAAAGATGTTATTATTATCGCACAAACAGCTTATGCATTAACCGGTGATAAAGAAAAAGCAATAGCGGCGGGATGTAACGGTTATATTTCAAAACCCGTAAAAAAAGAGGAATTAATGGCGATGATGTATCAATACTTCAAAAAAAAGGAAGCGAATAACTATAAATAAACGACCGAAAAAAGTGCGAATTAAGAGACCATAAAAAGACTCTATTTAATTTAAATAAATTACTTTTAGGACAGCCACTTTAGAGTTTTCAGATCCATATCGAACTACAATGGAGTCAAAATCTATTATTTTATTTAGGTTCTGTCGCTTCTGTCGAGCATAAATCTACTTATTAGTGCTAGCGCCTATGTTTGATCCAATTTTGTTACTATTTATTTTTCCTGGTTTACAATAATTGCCAATTGCTTTAATAAAAAAGATTGGGCACTTTCCTTTGCCTTCTCTTGGTTAATAGGAAATTAACCGTATTACTTGATCTATTAACTGCTCTGTACAAATACACCATTTACTCTTAACTTTTATATAGGTTTCATCCATTCCCCAATTTCCCCAACCCTTAGTTTTCGTTTTTACATTCTCGCCTTGCTAAAAGGACTAAAATACATCGTTGAGCTCTGACATGGCAGCCTGAATTCCCCTCATTTTAATTATTTCTTAAGCATCCCGACAGCTTACCGTAAATATACGTCTGGAATATAAAGCTGGAAGAATAATAGATTTTGGATGGTAGTGCCCTTTGATATTCATGGGTCGAATGCTTTTAAAAGTCCTAAAAATAAAAAGTTGTCTTTAGACATATCGAAACCTTTCTATCTGTAATTTAATCATTTAAGAAAAAATAAATCCTAATTCCCCAGCAATTTCATTTCTTTAAATAACTTTTAGTACATTTGACCATAAGTACAATTAAAACCTATATTAAATTAAAAATATCCTTGCTTAAACTATGAAAAAAATTCTCTTCTTATCCTTACTTTATCTGTCACTGGGAATAAGTGCACAACAACAGGCTACTCCAAACAGTAACACCAATTACCAAAATCCGATATTTTCAGGAGATTATCCCGATCCATCGATAATTAGAGACGGTGAAGATTTTTACATTGTGCACTCCTCATTCAACTATTACCCAGGGCTGTTGATCTGGACCTCCAAAGATTTAATCAACTGGATTCCCGTAACACACGCTCTTAAAAAAAATGTGGGATCAGTATGGGCTCCTGACTTAGTGAAGCATAATAACCGATTTTATATCTATTTCCCTGCAAACGAAACTAATTATGTAGTGTGGGCCGATTCGATAAATGGTCCTTGGAATGATCCAATAGATCTAAAAATTGGCAATATAGATCCAGGCCACATCGCAGATAAGGATGGAAACCGTTTCCTTTATTTTAGCAACGGAAGTTATGTACCATTATCCGAAGATGGTCTTTCGGTTATCGGAGATGCAAAACATGTTTATGCCGGATGGCCGATACCCTCCCTCTGGTCAATAGAGTGTTTTTGCATGGAAGGCCCAAAAATTGTAAAACATGGGGAGTACTATTATCTTACGGTTGCTGAAGGAGGCACTGCAGGGCCCGCAACAAGTCACATGGTAGTATCAGCAAGATCCAAATCGCCTCTAGGACCATGGGAAAATTCTCCTTACAACCCGATTCTTAAAACAAATGACAGTTCAGAAAAATGGTGGTCTAAAGGTCATGCAAGTCTAATTGATGATGCTAGTGGAAAATGGTGGATGGTTTTTCATGGATATGAAAACGGTTATTATAATATGGGACGCCAGACATTGCTGCAACCAGTAGAATGGACTGAGGATGATTGGTATAAAACTCCTGACGGTGTAAAAACACAAGAACCTATTAAAAAGCCATCAGGGAAGCTCACAACAAGCAACTTCATCCTGTCAGATGCCTTTTCCGGTGCAGTACTCAGTCCACAATGGCAGTTCTTTAACGATTATGACCCCCAGCGGTTCAAATTAACTAAAGATGGAATTCAAATCAAGGCCAAAGGGAAAAGCATTGGGGAAAGTGCACCACTTCTATGTACACCCGCTGATCATTCTTATACAGCTGAAGTTGAAGTTGAAATTCAAGGCAACGCTACAGCAGGACTAATACTTTTCTATGACAACAAACTCTATACTGGTATAGCTGCAGATAAAGAAAACGTACTGGCAATACTTAGGTCATGGCAGTTCCCGACCAAGAAAGGCATCAACAAGAGTCATATATTTCTTCGTCTGGAAAAAAAAGAACAGCTGGTCGATATGTTTTACAGCACCAATGCAAAAGAATGGCATAAAATTGAAAATTCAGCAGAAGTATCCTCCTTTAATCATAATGTATTAAGCGGCTTTATGAGTCTTCGTTTGGGGCTTTCTGCAGTTGGAGAAGGACAGGTAACCTTTAAAAATTTTATTTACAGTCCAAAAAAATAAGCCCCTGCTAAATGTAAGAAAACAGATTCCCGCGCTTCTAAAAAAGCAGGGAATCTTCCTTTAAAGACAGCCTTAAAACGCATTTACGCACTTAGTTGTTTTTTCGATAAAGTTTGCCCAAACTTTGACTCTCTGTAGTTAACAAGAGCTGTGTTTTTAGCCACTTCCGATTTTATTTTAGAAATGTTTTTATCTTGGACAGCTTCTGCTAAAGTCCAAGCTTTAGTACTTTGAAATAATCTGTAATAATTTATCTTTGTCCACTAACTTTTCTTGATTATAACAATTTCAATAAAAAGATAAAATAAATATTTTCTTCATAAACTAGTTTTTAATATTTGATAAATTCATTAAAAAAAGGTTAACGGCTTCTGTCGTGGGACAAATGATTTAAAAGCATAAAAGATAAAATGTTGTTTTCAGATGTTCTATAGCCCTTCACTGTACTCATGAAAATTATTACTTAAGCACTTTTAATAATACTCGCAAAATGTTCCCGATAAGTAATCCCAATTGGGATGCGTGTCTTATTTATAACCACTACAGATTTTTCAATAATCTCTATTTGTTTCAATGAAACAATATAGGATTTATGAATCCTCACAAACATATTGGAAGGTAACATTTTTAATATTTCATTCATTGGCAGCAGTGTCATAATTTTACCCTTTTGGGTATAAAAAAGCATATAATTTCCAGCAGCTTCAATATAAAAAATGTCGTCAGTTGCTATTTTAAATGTTTTGGAACCACTTTTAATAAGTACGGACTGGCTATGTGGTTCTTTTATAAAAGGAATTTCAAGCTCTTCTTTTTTTACAGAAAAAAGATCAACTGCTTTGTTGACCCCCTTAAGAAACCGATCATATTTTACAGGTTTTAAAAGATAATCAACCGCATTAAATTCATAACTTTCTGCTCCGTACTCTGAATAGGCCGTAGTAAATATTATATTTGGAAGTACAGGCAATGCTTTCAATAATTCGATGCCGGATAATTCAGGCATATTAATATCAATAAACACTAAGTCAATGGGGTTTTTCAATAGAAAATTCATTGCATTAAACGGATTGGTAAACCCTGCAACAAATTCCAAAAATGGTGTTTTTTGAATATATCCCGAAATCAATTCAAGAGCTAATGGTTCGTCATCAATAGCAATACATTTCATAGTTGGACTGGTTTAAGTTGTATTTCTAATCTTACCTTAAAAAAATGTTTCTCGTTACTAATCGCTAATTGATGTTGGTTAGGATACAGCAGCTGCAGTCGTTCTTTTACATTTTTCATTCCAATTCCCGAATGTTCCCTACTGGCTGTATTGACATTGGTATTCTTTGAATTTTTTGTTTCAAGTATCAAGGTATCAGAATTTAAAAAAATTGATATTACTATTTCTGCTTTTTTACTTAGCATTATCCCATGTTTAAATACATTTTCAATAAATGGAATTAGAATCATTGGCGCTATTTTAAAATTTTGATAATTTCCTTTTACTTCATATTGTACCTGACTGGCAATTTCTGGAGATAGTCGTTGCAATTGAAGTTTAATATAATTGTCGATATAATTAATCTCCTTTTCAAGTATCACTTTATCTTCATTACTTTCGTATAAAACATAACGCATAAGTCCTGATAATTTTTCTATGATATCGGCAGTCCCCTCATCATTATTTTTAATGGCACTGGCAAAAGCCATATTTAATGTATTGAAAAGAAAATGGGGATTGATCTGGGCTTTAAGATATTTTAACTGCGCACTCAATTTATCACTGGCTAACTGTTGCTGTAATTTGGTAGTGATTATCCAGTTTTTGGTGAGGCCATAAGCTACCGACAAAGATAAAATAAACGTTTTAGTCTGAAAGTTAAGAATAATTTCCGAAAAAAAAGGCTCTTTTTCACTCGAAAAAAGGGATATTGAATAAAAATGATCAAAAACACTATTGATCAAAACAATACCTATATATAAGACAATCAACAGTAGAATATACAACCGGTATTGCTGTTTTGCAAAAAAACGTGGAATGAGATATAACGCATTAAAATAAAACAACGCAATACTTAAAATGGTGCTCCAAACCATAGGAGGGTAAATACTGTCGTCTTGTTTTCGAAAAGATCCAAGAGTTCTAACTTCAAACCATACAAACAGGAAGAAAGAGCCCCAAATAAGAAAATGTATTACCGGCTCAATCGCATCTTTTAACCTGATTTTTTTTAGCATTAGTAATCATTTTAGTTGTAAATATACTTAGTAAAAATTTAAAAAACGGGGCAGCAAACCCATAATTATTTATATTGTACTTATGCCTATTTGTATTGCATTCATCCATTAAATAGTGGCAGTCCTATTGTTTTTTTGCGCATACATATAATTGTTTTTTTTCTGCAAAATTTAATGAGTTAGTTTGTCAAATAATTGTAAACTAATTTATTATGAAAACAAAAACTTATGTATCGGTTATCCTACTATTCATTGGGTTTCTGAGTAATGCGCAAAATATAAAATCAAATCGTTTAGAAGGTTCTTGGATGGGAAAAACCAATACCAAAGACGTATCAATGTCAGAATTAGTTCTATTTAGAATTGAATTGAAAAAAAACTCATTAAAAGGATATATGGATTTTCCTGATAAAAGGTTAAAAGACATATCATTAGATAAAATATGGAGAGTTAAGGACAGTGTATTTGCAGATGCAAGAAATTCATTGGGATGGCCTGCGACAGCTCCATTAATTTTTAAAGGAGTAATAATGCCTGGAGATTCTATTATTGATGGAATGTGGGGTGGCAATACGCCTCTAAAATTGAGCCGGACTAATTATGTATTTAAACTTAAAACAAATACAAACCCGCAGGTGGCAGGTTATAAAATAATCAAATTAATTGATAGCACCCCTTTTAAAGACCAGCAAGCCACTGGTGATTGCTGGAGTTTTGCCACTACTTCCTTTATTGAAACAGAAGCAATACGACTGGGAAAAAGACCTGTAGTACTTAATCCAATGTTTTTTGTTAAACCCACTTACATCAATAAAGGAGAGAATTATATAAGAAGGAATGGTAGCAGTTTTTTTGGAGAAGGAGATTTAACTTTCAGCGTAATGAAAGCATACAAGGAATTCGGAGCCATTCCTGAAAGTGTTTATTCGGGAAAATTGGATTCTGATGCTAAACACGATCATGCCGACATGAATAATGCACTATTGGAGAAGGTTAAATTCTATAAAAACTCGCATGGAGATCTGACACCCGAGCTGTACAGAAGAGCTATGGATGAAATCCTGACACAAACTTTAGGAAAAGCTCCTGATACTTTTGTTTACGATGGAAAGCAATTTACCACTAAATCCTTTGCAAAAGAAATGATTGGAATAAATCCCGATGATTATGTGGAAATTACCTCGTTCAACCACCATCCTTTCTATTCGAAGTTTAATTTAGAGATTGAAGCTAACTGGAATAATAATCAATATTTAAATCTTCCATTAGAAGATTTCAGCACCGTTATTGATCATGCCCTGCTACATAATTATTCCGTTTGCTGGGATGGAGACATTTATGAAGGCTTTAACGATGGTTTCGCAGTTTTGGGTGATACTAAAATTATTACACAACAGATTAGACAGGCAGCATTTGATAATCGTACAACTGAAGATATACATAATATGCATATTATTGGTATTGCAGAAAACGAAAAAGGCAACAAATTTTATATTATTAAAAATTCAGGGGATGCCAAGGATTGCGGAGGATATCTGTATATGTCCAAGGAATATTTACTTTTAAAAACGATTTCGGTGATGGTCAACAAAAACTCCATTCCAAAGGCAATCGTGAAGAAAGCAGGGAAAAATATTTAAATTTTATAAATTATCAATTGATAAAACAACACCTTTAAAAAATGTTCTAATTTGAAAAAGCAATAAAAAATAGTGTCTCATTAACTGTATAAGTTAAAAAAATGAAAGGTTTAAAATTCCATCATTTTTTAAAATTTTTAATTTTACAACGTTTTATGAAAAAGAAGATCTATTATTGGATGAATTCTTAAAGCAATTCAAAAGTAATACTAACATTTCCATCGCCAACTGTACTAGAAAGTCCTGTCGTATTGTCAATATGGCCGAGACTTGTGTAGTTGTAAGACGTTGAAAATGATTTATAAAAAAGTACCAATGTGTTAGCTCCATACATCATCAAATCTCCTGTTTGGATCGCAGAAGGATTGGATGTATTAGTAGGCAGATTTGCTGATAGATTGAAATACTTTTCGTTCCCATTGAGTTCAACCATATTTATTGTCATTGGCAACAGTGCTTTGAATGCAGTTGCTGTATCATTGTTTAAAAGAGTGGCGCTAAAAGTACTTGAACCAATTTTAATTCTAATTTTACTATTCATACTATCGTTATTGTTATGAGTATTACTATTGTTTTGAGTATTACTGTTATTTGCCGTAACGTTGTTCTTATCACAAGATGGAAAACCCGTAATAAAAGAAAATAACAAAAAAAGGATTAGAATTGTCCGCTTCATCATTGATTTAGTTAGTTAGAATATTATTGAACTGCCGTTGCGGTTTGTTGAATGAATTTTCTTCTTGAACATTGTTCCTTGTTATTTTTCATTTAAATTTTATTTTAAATTTAGTTCTTTGGACGATTCAAATACATTTGTAAACTTTCCCGATGTAGTGAACTACTTTAAATACTTTTTAAAGAATGCTTCCAACGTATCAAAAGGAATTAATTCTAATCTATCGTAAAGGTCTACGTGACCGGCATTCGCAACATAATACAATTCTTTCGGTTCTCTTGCACGTTTGTACGCGTCCTCACTAAACTCCTTTGAATGAGCGGTATCGCCCGTAATGAAAAGCATAGGACGAGGTGAAATTGTTTCTATGTCATTAAACGGATAGAAGTTCATAAATTTAACATTACTGCTCAACGTTGGATGGGTTGTAGTTTCCTGAGATCCTCCTTTAGGAGTATATTCACCACGTGGAGTACGATAGAAATCATAAAATTCACGCTGAACAGGATGCGTGTTTTCATCCATCTTGTGTACGGTTCCACTTGTATATTTGGTTTCACCTCCCGTAAACTCTATGTAACGCTGCTCAGCAGCGTCTGTTATAATTTTTTTTCTCTGTTCATGGGTCTGCGAATGATTCAGTGCATTACGGTTGGCTGATCCCATATCATACATACTTACTGTTGCGATAGCTGTCAATCTCGGATCAATTTTGGCAGCACTGATAACAAAACTTCCACTTCCACAAACTCCAATTACACCAATATTGTTTCTATCAACAAATGGACGTGTGCCCAAAAAGTCAACTGCCGCACTAAAATCCTCAGCATACATATCAGGCAAAACAGCGTTGCGCGGCTCACCGTCGCTCTCTCCCCAAAAAGACAAATCAAGAGATAAAGTCACGAATCCTCGTTCAGCCATATTTGAAGCATATACATTAGCGCTTTGCTCTTTTACAGCCCCCATAGGATGCCCAACAATAATAGCAGGATTTTTAACATTTTGGTCTAAGTTCTTAGGAATAAAAAGATGTCCTGCAACATTCATTCTATATTGGTTTTTAAAAGTAACTTTATACATTGTAATATTATCGCTTACTTTAAAGGTCATATATTCCGCTAATATCTGTTCCATTTCTTCTGTTTTTTCCATTTGGTCTTTTTGGTCCTTTTGTGTGTAAGCTTGCCCAAATGACATAAGCGATACAATTGCTAAAATTCCTATTCTTCTCATTTTCTTTATAGTATAGTGATTTATTTGAATCTTGATATTAATTTTCTGTAATTGATTTAATGACTTTGGCAGGAATGCCGCCAACAATTGTATTGTCCGGAACATCTTTTGACACTACCGCACCTGCGGCAACTATAGAATTTTCACCAACAGTTACTCCCGGAAGTATCGTTGCACCAACTCCAATCCAAGCACCTTTTTTTATTACTATCGGTTGAGAAATTGTAGCCCTTCTTTCAGCAGGATTTATTGGATGATTGGTTGTAATCAGGTTTACTTTTGGACCAATTAGTACATTGTCTTCAATAGTAATACCTCCTCTGTCCATGAAGGTGCAGGCATGATTAACAAATACATTTTTACCTACACTAATATTTTCACCATAATCAGAATAAAAAGGTGGAATAATAAAAAAAGTATCGTCTACTTTTTTACCTATCAGTTCACTAAAAATAACATTGATTTCTTGTAAATCATCAGTAACCAGATTGTTCAACTTTGCTGTTGTACGAATTGCCTTTTGAATCACCTTAAATAATTTTGGGTATTCAGGGTCATTAAGCAGAATCGTTTCGCCTGATCTGTCTCTTGTAAAAATGGTTGTGTTTTTCATATCTCTTTGCATTTATCATACATGCAAAATTATAGAAAAACTTGGTTTATGCGGTAATAAGAATCAAACCTATAGTTAAGAAATTCAAACTGACTCTAAACGAAAGCTTTTAGGATTTGTGCCAGTATTTTTCTTAAAAAAGTTGTTAAAGTAGGTTGGGTATTCAAAACCAAGAGCATAGGCTATTTCTGCAATATTCCAATCGGTGTGTTGCAACAGTGCTTTAGCCTCGGCAATAATACGTTCAGAAATATGAGTAGTGGTTGATTTTCCTGTTACACCTTTTACAGCACGATTAAGATAATTAACGTGAAGCGATAAAGCGCTAGAATAATCCTGTGCTGTTTTTAGTTCAAGTGGTCGTTCATTGGTTTCAATTGGAAATTGCCTTTCCAATAACTCTAAAAAAACCGATGTAATTCGAGATTGAGCATTATTATTATTTACATAATTTTCAGAAGGTTGCATTTTCAATGCCTCGTGAATTATTAAATTAATATAATTACGGATTAAGTCATCCTTAAAAGCATAATCAGTTTGCTGCTCCTCCATCATTTTCTGGAAGAGGGTATTTAAAAACTCTCGCTGTTGTTCTGTTATTTTCAATATAGGCGTGCCTCCAATCTTAAATAAAGAAGAGTGTTGTAAACTTTCGGAGCGGTCTGATTTTAAAAACTCTTCTGAAAACAAGCAGGTGTAACCTACATAGCTTGTTGAGATTGTCTCCCAGGAGTAAGGAATATGCGGGTTACCAAAAAACAAAACAGTTCCTTCTGCATTAAAACTTTTATCAGCATAGTGAATAATGCTATTTCCAGTAGTCAGACAAATTTTATAAAAGTCCTTTCTGCTGTAATTTCGTGTTGCATTGCCATCGCTTTCAATTTGGAAAACATTAAATCCTTTTAACTTTAATTCAGTATTGAATTCTGAAACCGAACGTGTAACTTTGTTTTCCATATCACAAAGTTATAAAAAACAAACCTTATTTGATAGCACTCTCTGTTTTTTCTATCTAAACAAACTGTACCTTTTCTTCTTTAAAGTCAAGGTATAGAGTGCTTGCAAATTTTTTTTATCTCTATTTTCTTGCCTGTTTTAATAGCGAGCCATTATTACTTCTTCGCGCATTAGCACATCATCATCATTTGAAATACTGGAATCTTCGCCCTTACAAGCCAATTACTGTACTATTCGCTCGCTTTTAAGCTGTATACTATAACGCCCCAATTATTCTTTCGGAAGATAAGCACCTGTATCGATCCATGTCTTGAATAACTTGGCGAAGTTTTTATGACTCATTGGTGGTACACTTCGTCCTTCACCTGGATTCCATCCTCCTAACACCAACTTATCTGAGGTGATATGTTCAATTAGCTCCTTTGTGTTTTTCCCTCCGTTTTGTTTTGGATCAAGCAATTGCATAGCAAGTTGTCGTGGAGTTCTGCCTTGGAAAACCATTTTCATGTTCGCAGGAGGCAGGTGCCAGTTAGGATTACCTGGAGGAGTATGCACTCCGGCGGTATTGTCCAGTTGATGGCAATTAGCACATTTCATAGCGAATAGTCCTTTGCCATCTTTCCCTCTCTTAGGCAACATTGAATGCACATGACTGTCGTCACCCTGCAAAGGGACATCACCAGAAGGATGACAGTTCATACAGCGTGGATGCATAAGTACGGAATAAACCCCCTTAAATGCTTTCACTGAAGCAATACTATCTTTTACTGGGATATCTCTATAAATGCTTTCTTTGCTATAAAAATCTTTTGTGAACGAAAACGCTAAAAGCCCAGTCATGACAAGCATGACTGCAACTAATAGTACTTTTAAATTTTTAAATAATTTATATTTCATCTTCTATTAGATATTATGTTTCATCACTGGTAAACTATAAATACGTTTGCCTGTTGCAGCAAAAATAGCATTGGTCAATGCCGGAGCAACAGGCGGCACACCGCACTCTCCAGCCCCTCCCATTTTCGAAGTGCTTTCTACAATATGAACAGCTATAGCTGGAGACTCATGCATCCTTACCATCTTATAATCATAAAAATTATTTTGTTGAATCTGTCCTTTTTTGATAGTTACCTCCCCATATAAAGCCATGGTAAGGCCAAAGATGATACCGCTTTCCATCTGCGCTACAACTCCGTCGGGATTTACCGCCAGACCGCAATCTATGGCACAGGTCACCTTATGTACAATTACTCCCTGGTCTCCCAGACTGATCTCAATTACCTGCGCTACAAAACTTCCAAAAGACTCATGGACTGCAACACCGCGAAAATGACCATTCGGCAATGGTTTACTCCATTCTGATTTTTCTGCTACGAGATTTAAAGCAGCCAAGTGCCGTGGATGTGCTTCGAGAAAAGTTCTTCTGTATGCAACAGGATCCTTTCCTGCTTCATGCGCGAGTTGGTCAATCATTGTTTCCATCACATATCCGGTATGGGTATGCCCAACGGATCGGAACCATAGCGGCGGCACAACTTCCTTGGTCGTGTGCAACCCAATAAAATAATCTTGAATATTCGACATATAAGGCGATCCAGTAACTCCCTCTACTGAGGTATCGTCAATGCCATTGTGGATCCCACCGGCCATAATCGTATCCGCCATTATAGATTGCCCAACGATATTATGCTGCCAGGCTTGAGGAAGTCCACGGGCGTCCAGACCCACTTTAATTTTGTGAACATACACAGGACGATAGTACCCACCTTTCATATCGTCTTCACGACTCCATACCATTTTGATAAACTTTTGACTTTCCTTTGCTATATGAACGGCTTCCGATACAAAATCACAGCTTGGTGTAGCTCTACGCCCAAATCCTCCTCCAAGAAACATAGTGTTAACCAACACTTTTTCTGATGGCAAACCTAAAATTTTAGCAGCCGCTTCACGCTCTAGACCCGGTACCTGCGTCCCGGTCCAAATTTCGCATCCATCTGCACTAATTTTAACGGTGCAGTTCATAGGCTCCATTGGCGCATGCGCCAGATAGGGAAACTCATATTGCGCTTCAACCACTTTAATAGATTTTGTGAAAGCGTTAGTTACATTTCCTTTTTCTTCTGCAGGCAGTCCGTCGGAGGAGGCTAATTTTTTATACTTTTCCATCTGAGTTGTCGTGTCCAGATTGATACCCGAACCAGCATCCCATTCAATTTTAAGTTTTTTTCTACCCTGGCTTGCTGCCCAATAATGATCTGCCAGTACAGCAACTCCGCCTGGAATTTGTACAACTTGTCGAACTCCGGGAACACGAATCGCTTCTGAATCATCATACGATTTTACGGTACCTCCGAAAACCGGTGAATACTCAACAACTGCAGTAAGTAAACCTGCTGCCTGTACATCCATACCAAACTTTGCCGTACCATTAGTCTTAACGGCCGAATCAAGTCTTTTCATCCCCTTACCAACATATTTCCATTGCGAGGAAGCTCTCAACGTTACTTTATCAGGTACAGGCAATTGTGCAGCATCATTGACCAAATCTCCATAACTTATTTTTCGAGTACCGGCAGTTACAAAGCCATCCCCTGTTTTACAGTCCGCTACAGCTATCCCCATGCGCTTCGCTGCGGCCTGTACTAAGAGAATCCTTGCCGTAGCTCCAGCCTGACGGTATCTGTCAAACTCTGACCACGTACTACTGGAACCACCTGTAATCTGCATACCATAGGCCGTATGATTATAAGCAGAACCCGGGGGAGAATGCTCTACTTTAATATCATTCCAATTGGCATCTAATTCCTCTGCAATAAGCATGGGTAAGGTCGTCCAAACACCCTGCCCCATTTCTACATGTGAAAGCACTACAGTAATGCTATTATCAGGCAGTATGCGTAAAAAAGCATTGGGTTTAAAAGCTTCTGCACTATTCGGTGCAAGCAGCTTGCCTAATCTCCCAGAATGTGGCACAGTGAAAGAGACAAGCAATCCACCGCCTAGCAATATTCCGCTCTTAAGAAACTTCCTTCTACTATTTTCTGAATTATTCATCTGTATGTGCTTTATTTTGTGACTCTGCCACGTGGTGAATGGCTTGTCGTATGCGGTTATACGTTCCACAGCGGCAAATGTTACCAGACATTGCATCATCAATATCCTGATCTGTTGGATTTGGATTTTCTCTAAGAAGTACAGCGGCCGACATTAACTGTCCAGACTGGCAATAGCCACACTGGGGCACATCAAATTTCACCCACGCTTTTTGCAAGGGATGATCATTATCGGTTGACAATCCTTCGATTGTAACAATTTTTTGTCCAATAGCTCGACTTACTTTGGTAACGCAAGAGCGCACTGCTTCACCATTCAAATGAACAGTACACGCGCCGCATTGCGCTACACCGCAACCAAATTTGGTGCCTGTCAAACTTAAAACATCTCTGATTACCCACAATAATGGCATATCAGGATCAACATCAACGTTATAAGTACGCTGGTTAATAGTTAGTTTTATCATAATTTTTGTTTAGCCTCTTAAATACATACTAATTAACACGTTACCATTTTAAAAAAAACCAATTCATTACCAATCAAGTGTATATGTAAATTTAGCTAAAAATTTGTATACCAAAATTGTAATTTTCAAACAATTTATGAAGTATTTCAAATAATTTCAGACTTTAAACTATTCTAACCCATGAGATCTAAGCTCCTTGTCATACTGTAACACGCAAATACCGAAATAGTCTTTGAATTGACTTTTTTTTAATAAAAACCCCCTAAGTAAATCCAAAGCCACATTGCTTTATATAATCAAAAGTATTTGTTTCAATAAATAACAATATATACTTATATATGAACAAATTATAATAAAAAAATTAAATTAACAAACATAACGAAAAAGTAACGACTGAACCTCCTTTTTTAAGGGCCCTTTTCTCATCTCGATCGCTGTTTTTCCGCAGCTACAGCTGTGAGATTTCAAACAATATAAATTTTTAACAAAATTTCAACACTTTTGTTTATTCGAATTGAATGTTCAAAATCGTACTTTTACATACAATACTCTAAATAATTTATGTCACAGCAGCAAACTATTTATCTCGACAATAACGCCACTACCCGTCTGGATCAACGTGTGCTGGATGCGATGCTTCCGTATTATACCGATTATTACGCCAATGCCAGCAGTAGTCATTTGGCCGGATTAGCAGTTAACGAAGCAGTCGAGCACGCCACATGGCAAACAGCTTGTCTCATAGGAGCAAAACAGGGCGAAATTATCTTCACTTCCGGAGCAACTGAATCTATAAATCTCGCTATTAAAGGTCTTTTACACCAAAAGCGCAAACATATTGTTACCGTTGCCACAGAACACAAAGCTGTTCTCGATACCTGCCAATATATGGAAACTGCTGGATTTGAAGTTACCTCCTTAAAGCTACATAATAATGGTATTTTAGATCTTGAAGTACTCCATGAAACCGTTACCGATAAAACGCTGCTAGTCATTATCATGATGTCGAATAATGAAACTGGCACCCTTCAGTCTATTGCGGAAATTGCATCAATTGCCCATGCTAAAGGAGCCCTTTTTATGTGTGATGCTACTCAGGCGGTGGGTAAGCTCCCTATAGATGTAAAAACGTTAGGAATTGATCTCTTGCCGCTTTCGGCACACAAATTCTATGGACCAAAAGGCATAGGCGCTCTGTATCTTTCCGGTGCAGCCAAAATAAAATTAGCACCTCAGTTGCACGGCGGTGGACAGCAACGCAAATTACGCAGTGGAACCTTAAATGTACCTGGCATTATTGGACTGGGTAAAGCTTGCGAAATAGCCATGGCCGAAATGGAAACCGACCAAAAAAGAATAACAACACTACGTGATCGCCTTGAAAATGAATTATTGAAGTTTGAAGGCTCATTTGTAAACGGGAGTACTATCAGTAGAATATACAACACTACTAACATTTGCTTTCCAGGAGTAAACTCCGAAAATCTTATTCTTGCCTTAAAAAATATTGCTGTTTCTAATGGATCAGCGTGCTCATCCGTAACCACAGAACCCTCCTATGTCTTAAAGGCTTTGGGTTTATCAGATGCAGATGCTTTAAGCTCTGTCCGCTTTAGCTTGGGCAGGTTTACTACTTCAGAAGAAATAGAAGACACGATCACAAAAGTTTCTGCTCTGGCTGTACAGCTAAGGTCGTGAAACGTGCTAAAAATAGTATTAATCGTTTTGCTCCTTTATCTTTCTTGTAATGCATTTATACCTCCCTTGAGATGACTTATTTTTTTAGACGTCCCGAATTTTTTCAACAACATTTCTCCTGCTTTGAGACTCCGCTTGCCACTTTGACAAAATAATATAATATTGCTAGCCGTAAGTTCCGGTATCTTTTCACTGAAGGAAGACAGAGGAATGTTTACATTGGGAAAATCGGATTTTAGAAGTTCATGAGATTCTCTAACATCAATAAAAATCGTATCAGGACTTGTTCTATTTTTCAGAAAATCTGACACATCAAGCTCCTCAATACCACTAACAGACATACCGCAAAGCCGGCTATAATCTGTTTCCTTAAAAGCAACCCTATTTTGAGGAATCATTGCATTAACTGAATCATCTTTCGTGATATCAATAATAAAAGTACTGTAATTAAGGAGACTAAATGTCAGTAATTTACTGATCAGCAGTTCACCAATCCCTACAATAAGTTTGATAACTTCAGATGCCTGTATAACACCGATAATTCCTGGCAAAACACCAATCACTCCGGTTTCATTGCAATCAGGCACTTCCTGAGGCTTTGGCGGTGTTGGAAATAAATGACGGTAGTTGGTCTTATTTCCTTCGCTATCCTTGATATTAAAAACCGCAACCTGTCCTTCATACTGATAGATCGCTCCAAAAACT
Source organism: Flavobacterium rhamnosi (assembly GCF_048286515.1). Classification (NCBI taxonomy): domain Bacteria; kingdom Pseudomonadati; phylum Bacteroidota; class Flavobacteriia; order Flavobacteriales; family Flavobacteriaceae; genus Flavobacterium; species Flavobacterium rhamnosi. The sequence continues at coordinate 55,033 of NZ_JBLVPS010000018.1, forward strand.
AAGCCTTTTCCAAGTACTACGCAGGCATCATTAATTAAGTATCGTGCAGTAAAATTGTCTGTGCAGTCTACCACGATATCATAATTGGATATGATTTCCAGGGCATTTGCAGAAGTAATTGTTACATTATAAGTTTTGATAACGATTTCTGGATTGAGACTTTCCAGCCTTGAGGCAGCAGCTTCCGTTTTAGGCTTGCCTATATCATCTGTAGTATACAATATCTGACGTTGCAAATTACTTAGTGCTATGGTATCACCATCTGCAATACCTATAGTTCCCAGACCTGCTGCTGCAAGATATTGCAATACGGGACATCCCAGACCTCCAGCTCCGATGACAAGCACTTTTGCTGTCTTGAGCTTTTGCTGTCCTTCAATACCAAAATCTTTAAGCGAGTAATGGCGGGCATACCGAGTATTTAATTTTTCCATATTATCCTCCAGAATAAGGTGGCATTAGTGCCACCGTGTCATTTTGAGTTAAATTAACATTTTCTTTAACCAATTTCTTGTTCACTGCCATTGCATATTTTACTTCGGCAAGTGCTGGAAAATGGTTTTGCAAAGTTATTTTCAGCGATACTACATCAGTCGCTTTCACATAAATTTCCTTACCGATAATCTGGGCTATTTGGCCAAAGGCTATAATTTTAATTTCCATAATTATTGAACTTGATTACTACTAATCTTTGAATGATTTTATAAGCACCTGCGACACAGCCGTCTTTGTCTGTAGGAATACCTAAAACAATGCTCTCTTTCTGCGTAACCACAGACGCCCCTTTGGCATGACAATTTAAGCTTTTGTGAATAAAAGTTTATAAGAGGCCATCAGTAATACCGTGGCCAGTACGTATTTCAAGACATTTTGGTTAAACTTTCGGGAACCCAAATAAGCGCCCAACAGTCCACCTGTAAATGCGATGGTTATATACAGCACCATATCTCCTGAAAACGATATTCCCTGTATAAGCATGCCGCCCAGGCCGGCAACCGAATTTACGAATATAAAAGCCGCACTAATCGCCGCAGTCTGTTTCTGATTTGTCCATTGCAAAAGCAATAAAATAGGAGAAAGTATGATTCCGCCACCAATACCAATCATTCCGGAAAGTAAACCTACAATACTTCCCGCTGCGACGGCTATGGAAACGTTATGCACTTTAAGTTCACTATCTTCAACATTCTTAAAAAAGAAAAATCTTAAGACAGGAAATAGCAATACTATTCCGAGAACGCGCTTATACGTATTTTCTTCTACAGTCATCATTCCTCCAATAAATGCTAACGGTATAGATCCTAATGCAATCGGGGCAAACAATTTCTTTAAAAAATAGCCTCCACTGTAATATTGTATGAAGGAAGTCAATGAAACAAAAAGGTTGAGCACAAGTGCAGTCGGTTTCATTTCATGTGGCGCAACTTCATATAATACCATAAGAGCAAGGTAGCCACTTGCACCACCGTGGCCGACGGCAGCATATAGAAAAGCGACCAAAAAAAGTATTACGTAAAATATTTCTATGGACATGGTAGTAGATTACGTTTGCGGAAACTTAAATTCAAGGCCTGAATTATTTTTTTTGCTTCTTGTATAGCGATCATTACTAAAATTAATTAATAAGGTTATGATAGTCTTCAGCGGTATCTATGTCAATGGCACCTTTTTCAAACGGAATTGAAACGGTATCATCCAAGTATGCATTGATTATTTTTTTTGCTCCCTCCTGACCTTTTAGTGCTAACAATGCACTAAAATGTTTTTTATCGAACAGCACTGGTGTACCCAATGTTTCAGAATAAGCACAAGCAACGATTCCTTTGTTCGTTTTATCCTGTTCACTGACTAAATTCTTAAAAACTGCATCCGTTACATAAGGCTGATCGCAAACTGTAAAAAGACACTTTTCAATATCCGGATGCAACTGTAGTACTACTTCAAGGCCTTTTACTATGGAAGAAGCCATGCCAGATTTCCAGTCAGGATTAAAGCAAATCGTCAGTACTGTTCTATCAAGTTCTTTTTCAATTAATTCGTTGTATGCTCCTGTCACTACTATAATAGCGCACTGCGGTAATAACGACGCTTCCTTTATTATTTTTTCTAGAAGCGTCGTATTCTTATATTCGAGTAACTGTTTAGGCAGCCCCAATCTTGAGGAGCTTCCAGCTGCCAATACAACGATGCCTATTTTATGTTCCATATTATCCACCAATAGTTATCATGCTGCGATTTTCTAATTTGTCTGTATCAATACTCTCAAAAAAACCACTAAACTGCCCATCCAATGCTTTGCTTTGCCCTTGATTGTTTCCGCTATAAGCGGAAGTAATTCTTGTCCACTACGCAAAGCTCCGAGCAAGTCAGTTTCATATTATATCTTCTTTATACTAGGTGCGTAGCGTTATGTATTTTTTCTGTTTTGTATTTCAATGAAGTTCCTCGCTTACTGCTCATGACTGCTTTAATTTCCGCTACTACTGCTAAAGCGATCTCTTCTGATGTCTCGGCACCGATATCAAGTCCTACAGGGCCATAAATCCGATCCAACTGCTCATCACTGACAGTTACTCCTTGATTTTCTATATCCTGAAACATGCGCTTCAGTTTTGTTTTAGGGCCAAGTATTCCGATGTAATTGCAGTTACTTTCCAATAACAACTTTAGTACCGCCAAATCATATTTATAGTTATGGGTCATCAGAACAAAATACGTTTGGCTATCAATAGCCAGACGCTTCACTAATTCTTCTGGCTTGACAACAATTACTTGCTTTGCTTCTGGAAAACGCTTTATAGTCGAATGAGTTGCGCGACCATCGCCCACAGTAACTTCCCAACCTAATAGCGCACCCATCTTCACAAGAGGCTGGACATCATTGCCCGCTCCCGCTATCACAAGTGAAACTGGAGGGTCAATATAATCTATCAGTGCCTCCTGCTTGCTATCTCCTTTTATTTTTTTTACAATACTAATCCTATTACTTATTACCGCCTTAAGATCCGACAGTATTTCTAATGCAATATCATTGCTATAACAAAGTTGTGTATCGTCTCTGTAAAACATTACAGTTCCAATCTGCACTGTCTGTCTCTTCAATGAAAAAATGGTAAGCATGACAGCCTCCTTTCGCTCTGCTTCCAATTGCTGCAATAGCTGCATTGGATTATTTGCAACGGCATCATCAATATATTCAAAAAGGATATGAACAATACCATTACAACCCAATTGCACTCCAAATTCTATATCATCTTCATTGCTTGTATCGTAAGTAATGAGCTTGTTCTGCTGCTGCTGTATTGAAAGTAGTGCTTTTCTGAGCGCATCTCCCTCTAAACAACCCCCGCTGATTGCACCTGTCAGCAAACCGTCTTCCGTGACAAGCATACGTGCTCCTGGTTGTCGATAAGAAGAACCTTCAACTTTAACCACAGTAGCCAGAGCTGCTTTTTTCCCGGCAAGCTTTGCTGCTTCATATGCTTTTATAATTTCGCTGATTTCCCTCATAGTATTAAATACTCTTAAACAAAAATAAACCATTACTAACGTACTGATGTTTATTTTATTAAAATTTTACGATTATTCTAAATGTAAATATAGTAAAGAAAGTTTTTGGCAAAAACCTCATTTTGAAAAACAAAAAATGATTTGAATTCAATTACTACAAAGTTAACCACTACTCCTAGTCTCTTTGTAATAAAAATCAAACAATCAATTATGAAAATCAAACATACTGACTTTTTAAGAGGATTGAAAATCCTGTATGTTCCTTAATTTGATACTTAACTATTTATCTAATTTCACAGTATTCAGTCAAAATTGTTATTAAGCAGAAACACATAAAAGTATAGCTGTATCGATACTAATATCAAAAAATTAGAATGGTAATTCCATATTTATAAGACTTAATTAATTAGAAAAGCGCTGTTTCAGATTGTCGTTGTCTCAGACTAAAGTGTTAACCGCTAATCTCCCGGCTCGCTCTGGTATTCTTCATCCGTTACGGTTTCCAACCAAACCGTTTCACCATTTTCCCTTCCAGTTATTGCTATCTGAACAAATTTCATCTCTGCACTTGCACCATGCCAATGCGGAATATTAGCTGGGCATTTCACAACATCTCCCTTATTGACGAGAACTTTTGAACTTCCTTTTTCCTGATAGTATCCTACACCATCAAGTGCCAATATAATCTGCCCTGCTGGATGGCTATGCCATTTTGTTCTTGCACCTGGTTCAAAAGTCACACTTCCTACAGCATTCTTATTGATACTATCCGCTTGAACCAAATTATTCAGCCATGCAGTACCAATAAAATTATCATTGCTTATTTTTTCTCCTTTTGCAAAAATTATAGTGTCTGATTTAGTCGTTGCAGCATTTTCGGTTTTCGTTTTATTATCGCATGCCATGAACATAAAAACAAGAGCTAATGGTATGTGTTTTATTAATTTTTTCATATTATTTCCTTTAAGTTTCAAATATCAAATTCCCGTTTTCTCTTGTAGATACTATTTATAAAATGCATCTTGTTTTTTTAGTACTGTTCGTATTCTTGTTTATCAACTACCCTATTTTGTGTATTAAGAGACCCTGTCTGTATCACAGATAGCGCGCTATTGTCATTAGAAATAGGAAAGTTTTCAAACTGCTCTTATTTTTTATTTTACTTCTTACTTTTTAGGACTTCGTCCAAAACTTTCTGAGTTGCTTTCGCTTCTTTTTTGCCAATGGATGATTTGATAATCCCTACAAACTGCTGTAACTGATTTGGGGTTAAACCAACATTCAGGCATATATTCAAATGGGAACGCAGCATCGGTTCCACGCCACCAATACTACTGAGTACAGATACGGTTACCAGCTCTCTTTCAGCATAGGTCAAGATATCCCGTTCAAAAATATCAGCGAACAGATGCTCTTTAAGAAAGACCTCTATTTGTGGTTCAAATGCTGCATAGCCAGTTTTTGGTCCCATCTCCTTCACACCAGTTAGCGCCTCCAATATTCTCTTACCACGTTCGTACTTGCTGCGTCCCTCATTAATTGGCGATGCTTCAGCACCTTTCACATCATTAATGCCATTTGCTTTACGCTGGTCCAATACGGTCATGAAAGTTTGTAATCCCCTAATGCTGCGGGGAAATCCAGCATAGGCATAGAGATGAACAATCGCTTCCTTGATCTGGTTAATGGTCAATCCTGATTCTAGTCCTGCATTTAGCTCCACTTTTAGCTTTGACAGATCTCCTTTTGCTGTCGCGGCGGCAATACCAATAATAGCTTGTTCCTTAGGATTCAATTCCCTATTTTCATTCGGATTGTACTGGGCATTCACAATACAGGAAACAGCACTAAATGTGATAACTAAGGCTATGAATATTTTATTTTTTTTCATGATTGATCTGTTACTCTTTACTTTCTCTGTTCTCCTGCCATCCCAAAATAAGAACAACTGCGAAAATCGCTAAAAAAGCTTTGGTTATTTTTTTATTTATTAACTTCATTTGATTCATAAGCAACGGTCCACGATCAGCCCACCGCATGTTCCTTTTTCCTGATATATCAATTAACTAAACCTATTTTTTTTAACCAATTTTCTACTTCAATCTGTACCTCTTTTACTTTTTCACCTTTCATCACGAATAAAATGCCGTCTCTTTCCACTCCACCTTTAGTAGAAAATCCTTCCAATACTTTACTATCAGGACATAATTGCTTCACGGTCTCAAAACTGCTTCCAATGCCATAACCTCCATTGGTATTAAAGGGAACTATGGTTTTTCCACTTAAATCGTATTGATTCAAAAAGCTTTTCATAGGAGGAGGTAATTGCATCCCCCAGGTTGGAAATCCAACAAATACCACATCGTATTTTTCTATAGTGTCAATCGTTGTTTTTAATGGCGGTAAAAAACCAGCAGCATTTTCATTTGCTACCTGATCGACTGTAGTCTGATAATGTTCCGGATAGGGCGTTACCAATTCCAATGCCACCAAGTTACCTCCAACCGTGTTGTGGATGATCGCTGCAACGGTTTTGGTATTTTTCGTTCGTGACAGATAGACAATCAGTACCTTTTTATCTTTCAGCAACGCACCTTTTTCTATTGGTAGTTTTTGTGCCCAGGAACAAGACGACAATATAAACAAAATTGTGCTTAGCCATAACCAATATGCTGTTAACCTTCTCATCTATATCAATTTTTCATACAAATTTCCTAATACCTCAGTTCTCTTTTGGTATACAAATTACTGAATCTGCTACCAAGATTACTGATTAGGTTCGAACTAGTATTAAAGTTATGCTTAAATACTTAAATTTGTATAACAAACGACGAAAAGACATGGAACCAGTAATTAACTTTGAGACTATTAGTGAATACAATGCTTTTAACAATCATGAAACCTTACACCCCATGGTTAGCATTATTGATTTTTCAAAAGCTAAGGAAAGAACCGGTTCTAAAATGAACTTTGGGCTTTACTGTGTATTTTTAAAACAAGTACGCTGTGGCGATTTAAAATACGGTCGGAATTATTACGATTATCAGGAAGGAACCTTGGTTTTTATAGCACCCGGTCAGGTAATCGACGTAGAAAACAAAGTAGACTTTTATCAACCAATGGGACATGGATTGGTTTTTCATCCAGATTTAATTCGTGGAACTTCGCTTGCTAAAAGTATTAAAGACTACAATTTTTTCAGCTACAATACCAGTGAAGCATTACATTTATCAGAACGAGAAAGACAACTGGTACTGGATTGTTTCTCTAAAATTGAGGTTGAATTAAAACAATCTATTGACAAGCATAGTAAAAAGCTTATCGCATCTAATATTGAGTTATTTTTGAATTACTGCGAAAGATTTTACGATCGTCAGTTTATTACCAGAGATACTGCCAATAAAGGAATTGTTGAAAAATTTGAAGAATTGCTGAACGATTATTTTTCTTCTGACAAACCTCAAAGTATAGGATTGCCATCTGTTGCCTATTACGCTAACGAGCTAAATTTATCTGCTAATTATTTTGGTGACCTAATTAAAAAAGAAACTGGAAAATCCGCGCAGGAATACATTCAAAATAAAATTATTGATGTAGCTAAAAACAAAATATTTAACTCCACTAAAACCATCAACGAAGTAGCTTATGAAATGGGGTTTAAATATCCGCAACACTTCACTCGTTTTTTCAAACAACATGTAGGTAATACCCCTAATGAATACAGGTCCTTAAATTAAAGCCTGCCAAATCTTTCAGGAGTGAAGAAAAAGTAATAATCAAACGTAAGGCTATGGTTGTAATTGTTTGAAAATCATAATGAATTATTTGATTTTCGTTATATTGATTGTTACTATCGTACTACTTTTATTTTTTTGTAATTTTAGAAATCAAATCTTATTCCATATGATCACATTAAACGTAAACAATAAAATCTACCAGGTAGAAGTAAGTCCAGACATGCCGTTGCTATGGGTACTAAGGGATACTTTGGGCCTTACCGGAACAAAATATGGTTGCGGTGTAGCTCAGTGCGGAGCCTGCGTATTGCATCTTGATGGAGAGGCGGTAAGATCCTGTATAACAAAAGTAAGTCGAGCGGAAGGAAAAATGGTGACTACAATTGAAGGCTTATCTGCAAACAATGATCATCCAGCGCAGCAGGCATGGGCTGAAATCGATGTCCCTCAATGCGGATACTGCCACTCCGGTCAAATTATGTCAGCTGCAGTTCTGTTAAGAGAAAATCCAAAACCTACTGATCAGGATATTGATGACGCAATGTCTGGAAATATTTGCAGATGCGGAACATATCCCCGTGTGAGGAAAGCGATTCACTTAGCAGCACAATTACAGGAAAAAAATAAAATTTAAAGACCGCAAATCAATTTATACAGAAAATTTCTGGTAGGACTCTCCTTCCCTAACATAAAATAGTTACTATGGCTACACTACTAAAATACAAAACTATTGCTATCCTATTTTTTTTGTTTCTTGGCATGGTTGCATTGGGTTGGACTTTAAACCAAAAAACTGACAATGGATATGTAAAGCTAGATAAAGTTGCACTCAAAAAAGACAGCATTGCTTCGGTAAAGGCATTCAAAGAGGTCTATAAGGTATTGATGAGCCCACGCTGCGTAAACTGCCATCCTAAAGGCGATATACCTTTACAAGGTGACGATAGCCATTTGCACGCTATGGCTCCTAAGAGAGGTAAAGACGGTAAAGGCTTATATGCAATGAAATGCACGAATTGCCACCAGCCTAAAAACACACCAGGCCTACATACCCCTCCAGGAAATCCAGACTGGCACTTGCCCCCTGCAGATATGAAAATGGTTTTTGAAGGACGTAATGCGCACCAGTTAGCAAAACAATTGATTGATCCGAACCAAAACGGACATAAGGATTTAAAGAAACTCATAGAACATGCGGAGGACGCCTTAGTATTGACAGGATGGGATCCGGGAGAGGGACGTACCTTACCCCCACTGACCCACGCAGAGTTTAAAAAAGCTTGGCTGGCTTGGTTAAACAATGGCGCATATGCCCCAGCTAAATAATATCCAAAGAATTATGTTGTCAAACTAAATAATTTCTAAAGTATGATGGATTTAAAAAATAATATAGATAATACAAGGAGAAGTTTCCTAAAACTTGCAGGTTTGGGTGGTGCTGCGCTGTGCTTGGGTTTTTATGTACCAGGTGATGATGGTGCAATTTTAAGGAGACCTTCGGATTTGACAGATGCTGATATTGAAATGTGTGCCTGGATACTTATCAATACATCTGGAAAAGTAACAATAGTGAGCCACCGTGCTGAAATGGGTCAAGGAGCTTATCATTCAATACCGCAAATCATTGCAGAAGAATTGGAAGTTAACTTAAAAGACATCGACGTAATATTCGCACAAGGAAATGAACAAAAATATGGAAATCAAATAACTGGGGGTAGTTCGACAATAAGGGGATCCTACAAGAATTTGCTAAAATTAAGTGCAACGGCTCGCGAAATGCTAGTCGCTGCCGCCGCTTTACAATGGAAAGTTTCAATTGCCGACTGTTATGCAGAAGCAGGAAATGTCATCCATAAGCCCTCAGGAAAAAAGGCACATTATGGAGAATTAGTACAGCAGGCTTCTAAGCTCGAAGCACCAAAAAATCCAAAGCTTAAAAAAATTTCTGAATATAAACTTATCCGTCAGCCATTACACCGTCTGGATACTCCACTGAAAACTAACGGAAGCGCTATATTTGGACTGGACAAAAAAATTCCAGGAATGCTTTACGCAGCAGTAGAAAGAAATCCAAGGCTTCGTGGAAAAGTGAAGAGCTTCGATGCTTCTTTGGCAAAAAAAGTCCCCGGTGTAAAACATATTTTTACAGTACGAATGGGTGTACACAATACTTTTCGTGAAGGTGTGGCAGTTGTAGCCGATTCTACCTGGGCGGCACTACAAGGAAAGAAGGCTTTGCGTGTTGAATGGGATGATAGTGGATTTGAACATTTGAACAGTCCTGAAATATTCAAACGTCAGGAAGAATTTATAAAAACAAAAGAGGGACTGCCGCTTAAATCTCAGGGGAACCCCTCTGCAATCATAGAAAAATCAAATAAGAAGCTTGATGTAATTTATCAGACACCCTATCAGTCCCATAGCTGTATGGAACCTGTAAATTGCATTGCCCATTTCCAGGGGGATAAGGTGGAAATTTGGGGACCAATTCAGGCTCCGGGATGGGTTCAAGAGTATATAAGTACACAACTAGGTCTTCCAAAAGAAAAAGTAATAGTAAATATGACTTTTCTTGGAGGCGGCTTTGGGAGAAAAGCTTTCATGGATTATCCCCATGAAGCTACTATGATTTCAAAAGAAGTAGGTGCCCCGGTACAGGTAGTATGGACACGTGAGGACGATCTGACACAAGGGCCATATCGCCCAGGGATTTCCTACCGTTGCCAAGGCGTTGTGACAGATGGAAAAATAGAGGCACTCCAATTTAGGATGGCAGGCCAAAATAACGATCACTGGCGTGGAGGAAAAAAAGACGCGGCAAATCGCAGTACAAGTGAAGGTTTCCTTGAGCCGTACTATAAAAGTATCAAAAATTTAAGTATTTCAGACGTTCCTTTTGAAACACCGATACCAACAATGTGGTGGCGTTCCGTATATGCTTCCACCAATGGCTTTGCTTATGAGAGCTTCATGGACGAGATGGCATTAGAAGCCGGTAAAGATCCGTTAGAATTTAGGAGAGCTCATCTTCAGGATGAAAGATGTCAAAAACTAATCGATAAGATGGAGGAAGTCTCAGGTTGGAAAAGCAGAAAGAAAAATGAAGGCTACGGTGTAGCAATCACGGAATGTTTCAAATCAACTGTGGGACACGTTGTAAAAGTATCAAAAAAACCTTCTGGGGGTATAAAGATCGATAAAGTGTGGGCTGTTATGGATTGTGGCTGGTACGTTAATCCTGATATTATACGTGCGCAGGTCGAAGGTTCGATTGTTATGGGCCTAGGCGCAGCAACAATACATGAAATAACGTTCAAGGACGGCAAAGTAGAGCAAAACAATTTCTATGACTATCCAATGCCCCGCATTAATGATATTCCTACAATAGAAGTTTATATAATAGATAATGAAGAGGATGCGGGCGGAGTTGGAGAACCTGGCCTTCCCCCATTTGCTCCAGCACTGACAAATGCAATTTACGATCTGACAGGCAAAAGAATAAGAAAATTGCCTTTCAGTCTTGCAACAGTCTAATAGGATGAATTTTTTAGCTAGGATCATTCCACACTTATGAATGATCTTAGTTTATTTTTTTATATTGACGACACCATACAATTGTGGGTGCAAACTGCGATTCGAATCCCTTTTAAAAGCTGGTTTTTATGAGCCATAAGATGCCGTATTACCATTTCGAACTTACTTCCTGTTACGCTGTGTATTCCAAGGGGTCACCATTTTATATTTTTATTATTTAGAATAACTGTTGTATTCTTCATCGGTTACACCATCGAGCCAAACTACAGAACCTTTATCGATCTCTGTAATGATTGCTATATGTGAAAAGGTGCTATGAGGCGTTGCGCCATACCAATGTTCAACACCAGGTAAAACCGTAACCACGTCTCCCTTATTAAGCAATCGTGTTGAATCGCCTCTTTCTTGAAAATAACCGACACCCTCTGTTGCAACAAGCAGTTGCAAACCCGGATTGGTATGCCAATTGCTTCGCGAACCAGGTTCAAAAACCAGGTCTTTTATGGTAGTGTTACGAGGCTGAATACTGCTGTTACGCTTTTTAAAAAAAACTTCGCCAGTAGTAAATTTATTAGGAATTACCCCCTCTTCAATAACGGTAGTATAGATCGACATAATATTGATTATTTGGTATAGTTTGATTTTCTATTTAAAATCTATCTAACAAAAAACAGTCGTTCATAGTAATAACCCTCCTCTCAATTTTTAATTTTTTAAATATAAAATTGAAATGAAAAAATTACTCGTTTTAGATTTTTTTTGAATTGTTGTTAGACAAAAACAATATAGTCCTACTTTAAGTTCACGTAAAGAGTGCTACTTGTTTCGCTACAAAATTACTTCAGTAAAGACACCACAAATAATGAATATCAAACAAAAAATTAAGAATATGAAACAATTTAACCTCTCAACGCTTTAGGAATCGTTCCGGTTAGTCTTTTAAAGTAATTATTAAAATAGCTCGGATATTCAAATCCCAATGAATACCCAATATCAGCAATACTCCAATCCGTATGCTGTAAAAGTGCTTTTGCTTCATTGATAACCCTATCCGTGATATGTGCAGTTGTAGATTTACCGGTAATTTCTTTTACAGAACGATTAAGGTGATTCACATGTACCGCAAGATTTTGTGCATAATCTTGTGGTGTTTTAAGCTTAAGCGGCTGATTCTTTGTTTCAACAGGAAATTGTCTTTCCAGAAGTTCCAGAAAAAGCGATGTTATTCGCGAAGAAGCATTTTTATGCTTAAAGAAATTTTCTGAAGGTTGCATTTTAAGCGACTCATGAATAATGAGATTGATATAGTTGCGAATTAAATCGTCTTTAAAAATATAATCCGTATCCTGCTCAGAGATCATTTTCTGAAACATCGAAGACACAAACTCCTTTTGATCAGCTGTTAGTGAAAATATAGGAGTTCCTCCAATCTTAAACAGAGGAGATTCGTGAAGACTGTCAGAACGGTAATTGGCTTTAAAAAAATCTTCTGTAAAAACGCAGGCATAGCCGCTAAAGGAAGACGAAATAACTTCCCAGGAATATGGAATATGAGGGTTGCCAAAAAACAATATCGTACCATTCGTTTCAATACCTCTGTCGGCATAGTGAATGAGATTCTGCCCTGTGTTAATGCATATCTTGTAAAAGTCTCTACGATTATATGAAGGGACAGTGCTTACGCCACTTTGCAACTCATACACTTTAAAGCCTTTTAACTTTAAGTCGCCGGCATTACAATCAGAAACCTGAGAAACAATTTGATCATCCATTTTGCAAAGTTAAGAAATTCAAATATAACTCAATTTCAAATTAATACTATTTTTTTTTGATGCGTTCAAAAATACTTTCATCAAAAAACTAGTCCAACATCGTACAGGTTCTATCCCGGATGACCCTAAAATACAGCAACAGTACTTATAAATTTAGCAAAAATAGGCAGTCCCCTATTTCGGAATAAGAAAAAACTATACAAGCATTGTTTTCTTTTTAAAAATTGTCATACATTTGTCTAACGGTGTTAAACAATTTAATACCATCTATAAATGGCAAGCAAAGATCGAATTTTAAGACAAAAAGAAGAAACCAGAAAAAACATTCTGGACGCTGCCTATAGCATTGTAAAAGACGAAGGCTGGCAAGGTCTTAGCATGCGGAAAATTGCTGATAAGATTGAATATACAGCTCCAATTATTTACGAATACTTTTCCAATAAGGAAGCTATATTACAAGAACTGACCGGTAGAGGCTTTGTTAAGTTAGCAATCGAACTAGAAAAAGCAAGAAACAAATACGAAAATCCTGAAGAACAGCTTGAAGCTATGTGGATGGCTTACTGGGATTTTGCATTTACCGATACCGAAATGTATCAGGTAATGTTTGGAGTACAAATGAGTTGCTGTTCTGAAAAATGTTCGGCTTCCGAAGCTCCTTACAGGCTATTCGTTGCAGTTATTGCCGAAATAATGAAAAATAGTAAACCATCTGAAGAAGTAATTAAACAAAAGTATTTTACTTTTTTTTCTGTTATTCACGGTCTGATTTCTATCAATATCATTAATAAAAGTGAAATACTAGAAACAATCAACACACAGATTTTAAAAGATGCCATTGGCGGAATCATAAAATCAATACAATAAAAAAAATTTAATTTTCACTTAACAGTGGTAAATAATTTAATTCCGTAATTTAAACCTGAAAAGTTTTTTTATTAATACACTTAACGCTGATAAATAATTTAATACCAATTATATGACTTATTATTGGAAGGAACAATTCTATGCCTTTTTACACCGATTTACTTAACGTTGTTAGAAAATTTAATACAGATAAATGCTAAACAAAATAATACAAAAACCCTGTCCAAATTTAAATAAATCAAATGTCCAACAAATTAAAATCAATACTAAAATGAAAAATGTAATTTTAACCAGTATCGTCCTTGCCTTAGTTTTAACAGGATGTACAGATAAGGCCCAAGCTCCCGCTCTTGCTGCCGTAGTACTACCCGTTCTTTCAATTAAAAGTGCAAATACCACTACAGATTCCGAATATCCTGCTTCAATACAAGGAACAGTTGATGTAGAAATCCGTCCGCAAATAAGCGGTACTCTGGACAAAGTTTTTATTGATGAAGGTGCTTATGTTTCAAAAGGGCAATCTTTATTCAAAATAAATGAGCGTCCTTTCCGCGAACAATTAAACAATGCCTTGGCAAATCTTCACGGAGCCGAAGCTTCACTAATTAACGCACAATTGGAAATTGATAAACTTACGCCACTTGTTCAGAATAAAGTCGTTTCGGACTATCAACTGAAAACTGCAAAAGCTTCTCACAGAATCGCTGCTTCAACGATTGAACAAGCCAAAGCAATGGTAGAATCGGCAAGAATTAATTTGAGTTATACTACAATCAAAGCTCCAGTAAGCGGTTACATTGGGAGACTTCCTAAAAAGCAGGGAAGTTTAGTTTCGACATCCGATGTTGAACCATTAACTAAACTTTCAGATGTTCACGAAGTATATGCCTATTTCTCATTAGGAGAAACAGATTTTATCAATTTTAAAGCACAATATTCCGGAAATACAATTGGCGATAAAATCAAAAAACTGCCTCCTGTTTCTCTAATATTAGCCGATAACAATGCTTATCCTCAATTAGGAAAAATAGATATGGTCGATGGACAATTCGATAAAAACACAGGTGCAATAACACTTAGAGCGACTTTCCCAAATTCAAGCGGAATTTTACGCTCCGGAAATACAGGAAAAATTCGTTTGGGTATTCAACATGACGATGCCATTTTGGTTCCACAATCGGCCACGATAGAAATGCAGGACAAAGTATTTGTTTATACACTCAACAAAGGAAACAAGGTAAACAAGATGCCTATCGTGATTATCGGTAAAAGCGGCTCCGATTATCTTATCAAAGAAGGTGTAAAATCAGGCGACCAAATCGTATTGAGCGGTATCGACAAACTTCAGGAGGGACAAGTAATTCAACCGGAGAGATCTACTGCTAAAATTGCCCAAATAATTAACAAAAAATAATTTTACGACAATGTTTAAAATTTTCATACAAAGACCTGTACTGGCAACCGTTATCTCCATATTGTTGGTGATATTGGGTGTACTTGGACTTACGAAATTGCCTTTACAACAGTTTCCTGATATTGCACCCCCATCAGTTTTAGTAACGGCTGTATATCCAGGAGCCAACGCAGAAACGGTTTTGCGTTCCGTTGCACCATCACTGGAAGAATCTATAAATGGTGTCGAGAACATGACATACATGAGCTCAACAGCCAGTAATGATGGCACACTAGCCATTACCGTTTTCTTCAAGTTGGGCACCGATGCCGATCAGGCTGCGGTTAACGTTCAAAACAGGGTTGCACAGGCCACAAGTCAGTTGCCTACAGAAGTAGTTCAACAAGGTGTAACCACCGCGAAGCAACAAAATAGTTTTATTATGGCTATTGGTATGTACACCGATGATGAATCAAAATACGACCAGACTTTTATTGCCAATTATGCTCAAATTAATATCATTCCAGAAATCAAACGTATTCCGGGAGTTGGTTCAGCAAGTATTTTCGGTGGTGTAAAAGATTACGCTATGCGTGTTTGGTTAAATCCTACACAAATGTCGACCTATCAGGTTACACCAAATGAAGTCATGAAAGCCATTCAGGATAAAAGTCTGGAGGCGGCTCCAGGTAAATTTGGAGAGCGAAGTAAAGAAGTTTTTGAATACGTTATCAAGTACAAAGGGAAATTAACCAAACCCGAAGAATATCAAAATATTGCTATACGTGCTAATGCTGATGGTTCTATTTTACGTCTAAAAGATGTTGCCAGAATCGAGCTTGGCGCCTACTCTTACAACAGTTTAACCCGTTTGAACGGTAAAAAAGGCGTCGTAATCGGTGTCATTCAGTTGGCGGGTTCAAACTCCAATGATATTCAGGTTGCGATTAACAAGCTGATGGTAAAATCGGCCAAAAACTTCCCCGCTGGAATAAAACACAATATTTTCTATAGTACGAAGGTTTCTTTAGACCAATCGATAGAGCAGGTTAAACATACTCTGATAGAAGCATTTCTACTGGTTTTCATTGTTGTATTTATCTTCTTGCAAGATTTTAGATCGACTTTGATTCCTGCAATTGCAGTCCCGGTCGCTATTTTAGGTACGTTTTTCTTTATGCAATTGTTCGGATTTTCGATAAACCTTTTAACGCTATTCGCTTTAATTTTGGCCATTGGTATTGTTGTGGATGATGCAATTGTTGTGGTCGAGGCCGTTCATGCTAAGATGGAACACAAACATCTGTCTCCAAAAGTAGCAACACACGAAGCGATGCACGAAATCACAGGTGCTATTATTTCGATCACTCTGGTTATGGCAGCGGTATTCTTACCTGTTGGCTTTATGGAGGGCTCGACAGGGGTTTTCTATCGCCAGTTTGCTTTCACCATGGCTATTGCGATTGTAATTTCAGCAGTTAATGCTTTAACTTTAAGTCCTGCCCTAGCCGCTTTATTCTTAAAAGATAATCATGCAGCACAGGGTGATCATCCAGCGGTTAAAAAAGGTTTTAAAGAAAAATTCTTCAACGGATTCAACAGCAGTTTTGATTCATTAACCAACCGTTACGTTGGTGGATTAAAATTCTTAATTCGCCACAAATGGGTTAGTTTAGGTGGTTTAGCGCTAATCACTTTCGCTACAATTGTCATGGTAAAAACTACTCCATCAGGATTTATCCCTACCGAAGATCAGGGTTTTATTGCCATTGCTGTTAATACGCCATCAGGAACCTCATTGGATGGAACTCAAAAAGTAATGACTGAAGCAGAAAATACCTTAAGAGGTTTAGATGCATCAAGATTTGTAACTGCTATTTCAGGTTTCAACTTATTGACAAATTCCACAAGCCCTTCTTCTGCAGTTATTTTCGTTTTACTTAAACCGAATGAAGAGCGTGGAGACATCAAAAATATTGACGAAATAATGAACCAGGTTCGAGGAAAATTAGGAGCCATTTCCAGTGGTAGTTTCTTTGTATTTAGTTTCCCTACTGTTCCTGGCTTCAGTAACGTAGAGGCTTTGGATATGGTGCTTCAGGATAAGACTGGTGGTAAACTGGATAAATTCAGTGGAATCTCTCAAACCTTCATTGGAGAACTAATGAAACGACCTGAAATCGCAGTAGCATTCACTAGTTTCAAAGCAGATTACCCACAATTACAATTGGATATTAATGATGAAAAAGCGGATCAATTGGGCGTGAATGTAAAAGACATTCTTCAAACTATGCAGGCTTATTTTGGTAGCGCCCAGGCATCTGATTTTAATCGTTTTGGTAAATATTATAGGGTCGTTGTCCAGGCAGATATTGCCGATAGAGCCGATCCATCATCCATCGACCGTGTATTTGTGAAAAATAAAAATGGCAAAATGGTACCCATTAGTACTTTGGTAAAACTGACCCGTATTTATGGTTCTGAGACAGCTTCGAGATACAATATGTTTAATTCGATTTCTATTAATGCAATTCCAAAGCCCGGTTTTAGTTCCGGAGATGCCATTAAAGCAATTGAGGAAGTGGCAGCACAACAATTACCGACAGGTTACAGCTATGAATTCTCAGGACAAACACGCGAAGAAATTTCTTCTGGTGGTCAATCAGCAACCATTTTCCTATTGTGTCTGATATTCATCTACTTCTTACTTGCTGCACAGTATGAGAGTTACATTTTGCCTTTGGCAGTAATCTTCTCTATCCCCACAGGAATATTTGGAGTGTTTGTAGCCATCGGCTTGACCGGAATAGAAAACAACATTTATGTACAAGTTGCTCTTGTCATGCTGATTGGATTACTGGCCAAAAATGCGATTCTGATTGTAGAATTTGCATCACAACGAAGAAAATCTGGTCAGGGATTAGTGGCGGCAGCAATACAAGCAGCCAAACTACGATTACGTCCGATTATTATGACGTCATTAGCTTTTGTCGTGGGATTAATTCCGATGATGAGCGCCAAAGGACCATCAGCTCAAGGTAACCACTCGATTAGTATTGGTGCCGCTGGAGGAATGGTTTCGGGAGTAATTCTTGGATTATTAATCATCCCGGTTTTGTTCATTGTATTCCAACATTTACAAGAAAAGGTTACTGGAAAACCAGTAGCCGTAATTCATAACGAAGAAAAATAAAATGGAAAATTATATTACCACAATTCTGATGATCGTTTTTGCTGTCATCAGCTATATATCTTATAAAGTTTCAAAAGACCTTGAAACTAGAAAAGATACCTGTACAGAACTTTAATTAGAAAATATAAAATGAAAAAATACATAACCAAAATTGTGATGGTCGCTGTTATGATCAATACATTTATATCCTGCAAAGTTTCAAAGGATATTGAAACTCCAAAAGATGCATTTCCTGAGAATTTCAGGAATGCATTGATTGCAAAAGATACTTCAGGTATTGGAGATTTAGAGTGGAAAAATTTCTTTACAGAAAAAGATATTATTCAATTAATAGACAGCGCGGTGGCTCGAAACAATGATTTACAAATTGCCACTAAAAATATCGAAATTGCTCAATATAGATTTACACAAGCAAAATGGAACACTGTTCCTGAAGTAAATTTATTTGCAAATGCAAGTGCCAATAGGCCTTCTGAGAATAGTTTTAATGGTATGAATCTGAATCAATCTTTAGGAAAAAAACATATCGAAGATTATTCAACTGGTCTGTCACTTTCGTGGGAAGCTGACATTTGGGGTAAAATCCACAACCAGAAAAAAAGCGCTTTTGCGGAATATCTTCAATCAGAAGAAGTAAAAAAAGCATTGCAAACTACTATAGTTGCTAATGTTTCCAAAGGATATTACAATCTTTTGATGCTTGATTCCCAATTAGAAATTGCCCAAAAGAACCTGAAACTCAATGATAGTACCACTGCCATCATCAAATTAAAATATGATGCAGGCCAGGTTACTTCATTAGCCATTCAACAATCAGAAGCACAAAAACTAATTGCAGCACAATTAATTCCTTTATTGGAGCAAAATATTGCCATTCAGGAGAATGCTTTGAGTGTGTTAACAGGTTCCTTTCCGAGTTCAAAAGAAAGAACAATTACATTAAACTCAATTCCCCTTAAAGACAATTTAACAGCGGGAATTCCGTCTTCATTAGTACAACAAAGGCCTGATGTAAAAAATGCAGAATTGGCCTTGGTTAAAGCAAATGCCAATGTAGGAATTACAAAAGCAAACTTATACCCTTCCCTTAAAATTACAGCAAGCGGAGGTTTGAATTCTTTTGAAACGAGCAACTGGTTTAACATTCCAGCTTCGTTATTCGGTACTGCTGTTGGAGGATTAACGCAACCCTTATTAAACAGCAAAAAGATAAGAACGCAGTACAATATTGCTAAAGCAGAAAGAGAAAAAGCGGTACTGAATTTCAGACAATCAGTCCTCGTGGCCGTTAGCGAAGTATCCGATGCTTTGATAAAAATTGAAAAACTGGAAAGACAACAATTTTTTCTAAAAGAACGCGTAAGAACCTTGCAGCAAGCCATTAAAAACTCGAATATGTTATTTAAAAACGGAATGGCTGATTATCTTGAAGTAATTACTGCACAAGCTAATATGTTACAAAGTGAGTTAGAACTGGCCAATATCAAACGCGAACAGTTAACCGTAAATACCGAATTATACCGATCACTTGGCGGAGGTTGGAAATAAGATTATAGTAAAACAGCATCTTTTCCATTTTAGAGGAACGATGCTGTTTTGTTTTTAAACGATATCATTAAATATCAGATTGATTTCTAGGCAAGAGCAGTGTATTGCAATGAGGTCAGTTTTAGTTTGTTTTATCACTAAGAAATATACAAAATGAAGTTCAGTTTTACCTTAAATCTTCACCTGCTCGAAACCGTTGTTGGAAGGATACTTAGTTCTGATCAACACAATTTCTATTGTTTGCTTGCAAGCCCAACGAAAAATCAACTGTTGCCAATCCTGTTTCTTTGTCCTAGTTTGCGGTCTCGAATGAATTATTCGATAAAAAATTTAAGCATCCGGAATTTCCGGCTCCACTAATTTTGCCAATTTCTCTAATGATTCCTGCCAACCTAAATAACACATTTCGGTTGGTATAACTGAAGGAATGCCTTCCTGAATGATTTTAAGTTCCGTACCGCAAGAAACTTTCTTCAGCCAAATTGAAGTAATCATTTCTCCTGGTAAATTAGGGTCGTCAAATTTATCGGTATGTTTTAAGAATTCATTCGGTTTTATTTCCAAAAAATTTCCACCAAAGGAATGTCCGTTGCCGGTCGAAAAATTGGTGAAGGACATTTTATAATTTCCGCCTACCTTTACATCTAAATGATGAACGATACATAAAAACCCATAAGGAGGAAGCCAAAATGACAAAGCATTAGCTTCGGTAAAAGCACGATACACTTTTTCAGGAGTTGCTTTAAGAACTCGGTGTAATGTTACACTGTTATTTGACATAATTTTTTTTTTAAGTTATTCTACTCGTTTGGCTGTTCGGTGTCCCGCGTTTTTAGAATGGTTTTACTCCACTTCTGTTTTACCATTCCCTATCGTCATTCTCATCTTAGCCGCTTACTTAAAATTACAGCCAATCGCAGTCTTTTCAAGAGCCTAAAAACAATCTACCTGAGAATCTTTTGTTTGCCGTTCTTCAATACAATTTTGTTGGTAAAGTACGCTGTCAAAATTGCTCTTACGCAAAAAAACCAAAAGAATGATTCTGTCGATACATCAAAAAATAAGACCGCTATGTACTTTAATCTACCAAATCTAATATAAATTCTTCAACTCAAATTTACCAAATTAAAGGCAATGGTAAGTCAATATTTATAATAATTAATCAATATTTTTTTTGTTGGTGGTTGAATCATCAGCAGCATCGCAGGTGAATAAATAAGAATTTTATAGTTCTTCTACAATTGTAAATCCCCAAGCTGGCAAGGTAATCTGGCCCTGCCCTGCCATTGTTTCAGCTGTCAGCAACACTTTGGCTTTTAGGTGAGGATAAGTAAACGATCTAGACTCTCCCGAATAGTTAAAATAGTAATGAATAACCTTTCCTCGTTGATTCGTTCCCGATTTAACAATAATTGGAAATTTCAATGCCTGATCTTTCCCCCAAAACCCTGCATTCTTCACAGCCTCCTCAAGTACTTTTTCTGTAATGGCAATGTTCGCACCGAATCCAATATAAGTAGCTACACCTTTCCCATAATTGTTTTGAGTAACTGCTGCATAAGAACCCCAGGCTGGATGATCATACGATGCCAAAACCTTTGCCGTGGTAGGAACTAAAAACTCCATCCATTTCTCGACTTTATTCTGATCCTTCCCTACATTAAAAGGATCGTCTTTCAGGCTAACTTTAGCAGGAACTGTAAACTCACTGTATGTAATTCCACAAGCTTCACTAATTATACCTGGCTGACGTACTGTTCTAACTTTATTATGCTCATCCGCAAAACCGCTTTTAAAAGTATATACAATGTGTCCTCCATTTTTTACAAAGCTGTTCAAACGTAACAATAAGCTGTCAGGTGCTGCGTACAGCGCCGGGACTACAATCAATTTGTATTTCTCGATTTGAGTGCTGGACGGATCAATAAAATCGACGCCAACATTCATGTTATAAAGGGCATCATACATCGGTCTGAGAACTGCATTGTAACTGCCCGGACCAAAAGAATTATAGGCTGTCAATGCTTCATTACTAAATAAAATGGCGACATCATTTTTCTTTTTTAAATGGAGCAGATTTGAACTGAGTTTTTTAAAATCTGCACCAATAGTTTTTGCTTCCTGATACGTTGGGTTAGGTTCAAAATCATGACTTAACAACCCTTTCCAATACGTTTCTGCCGAATTATGTATGGAATGCCAGTGCCAGTACGAAACCATATCGGCTCCAGATGCCAAGTGGCTGAAAGCCTGTAATCGCAGTTGATTTGGATAAGGTACCCATTCCGGAAATCCTTGGGCTTCTGTTTCAATTACAAAATAATTCTGCCCGCCCTTCATAGCGCGCGCTACATCCCCTCCAAAAGAAATTTCTATTCCGGTAAGCTTGTCTTGTGAAGGATGATAAATATCAACGCCAGAGATATCAAGGACTTTTGAAGCTGCAAAATGATCTACCTCAGGTTGTATTCCATAAGAATGTCCCCACCAGTCAAAATCAAAGTTCTGAGTAACAAATTGACCAGGCTTTTTATATTCCCGTACAATTTTGGATTGCCATCCTAAATAATCCGTAACCAGCGAACGCTGAAATTTAGCAAACTCTGCAGTAAGGCTGGCATTAATACTTCCGTTGACTGAAGGAAAATCGTCCCAATTATTAATTCTATTGCTCCAATAATCTAGTCCAAAAATCTTATTCAAATCATCTAGCGATGGATATTTGGCTTTCATATAAGTAACAAATTGCGCCTGTACATTAGGTCCACTTGTTCCATATGCTTTTGTTTCATTATCTATTTGATACCCTATAATAGCAGGATGATCTTTTATATGCGCCAACATTTTTCGAATCGTCTTTTCGGCATAACTTCTAAAATGCTGATTTGTGATATCCATATTTTGACGTGCACCGTATTGGTTAGGTCCTTTGCTAGTAATCGCTAAAACATCAGGATGTTTTTTAACAAGCCAGGTTGGAACAGCATACGTTGGTGTACCTATTATTACACTAATACCTGCTTTATGCATAGCATTTAGCACGCGGTCGATATGGCTAAAATCAAAAACCCCTTCCTGCGGCTCCATAGTACTCCAAGTGGATTCAGCAATACGAACTACATTAATGCCTGTTTCTTTCATCATTTTAATATCCTGATCAAGACGTTCGTAAGGCATGTATTCATCATAGTAAGCTACCCCGAATAACAACTTATCTTGCTTTACCTGTGCAAAGCTTATAGCAACATTAAATATAATTGTAAATACAACACTTATAAAAACAGACAAATTTTTTTTCATTGATTTATTTTTTTAACTAAAGTAACTAAAAAGAGGCCACAAAAAAATAAACTTTCTAAAATTTTTGGCTACAATTGTTTATCGTTTTCGTTAGACTGCAAAAGACTTGTTCTAAAGACCACCGAATATTCATTCCTATAAAAAATGTAGGTCTATTGGTTATTCGCCTCCAACCTTTTCCTCTTAAAACGGTTCTCCAGCAAAGCGCCTTTTCTACCTTCTGTTTTGTTAACATCTGACGATCTACTCCTATTAGAAAACTTTATGACCTAAGCACTCCTAATGAACAACTGTCACATTCGAAAATAAAATATAGAAAATTGATCGTAGGACTAGCCTACTCAGATTTCAACTTTTCTACATCTGTTTAATGGAATTAATCGAATTTCTAATCATTATTTTAAGAACTTCAGTATCGACGTCATCCAATTTCTTTACATAAACACAAACTTTTGAACTCTTATGCTTTCCAAGTTGTGCGAGTCTCTCTTGTCGTTCCTGAAATTCTGTCGCAAAATATAAAACTAAAGAATCTTTACGGGGTGAGAAGCCAGCTAATGGAGCATCGCCCTCGTGTCCACTTGCGTATTTATAATGATAACTTCCGAATCCGATAATTGATGGTCCCCACATTTTCGGTTCAAAACCAGTTATAGATTTAAAAATTTCAATCAGCTTAAAACTGTCATTTCGTTTCACTTCGTTTTCAACATTGCCAATGAATTCAGCAACGTTACTATCTGTTTGAATTGTTTTGTTTTTTGCCATAATTTATAATCTAAATCGGTTCTACGTAGGATAATCTCAGTTCGAATAAAAACCTTCAAACTATGAATTGTTTCCGTAATTCTCACGTAAATATAGGAGATTCAGACCGCAATTATATGCTTTTTATAAAAAACATCTTGGACTGAAAAATAAAAAATTAAAGTCTAAAAAACCCTTACAACGGTTGTTGACCCTGAAAAATAAGATTGGTACACTATCGGTGCTTTTTAAACTAATATATTTCCGTGTTTGAAAATCAGTAGCGAACTATTTATTATACAAATAACCTATTATATAAATGTTTAGATACTATAACCTAAACCTTAAAAACAACTAAACACCTCTTAAAAACCTTCATGCTAACTAATTTTAAATCGTATAAAAAATCCCAAATCAAGAAAAAATAGTACCTTTAGTGTATGAAAAAGCATCATACTATTATTATTGCAGGAGCCGGTGGAATTGCCGAAGCTGTTGGTTTATTATTGATGGAATGGAGTCAAGTAGCCCCCAGCATTTTTATTGGTGACAGAACTCTTTCAAAAGCAAAAAAAGTAACTAATTGGATTGAAGAAGGGACAACAAAACCTTGCTCTATTCAGGAATTTCACCTTCACGAGAACGATCTTACTATCGAAATGAAAGAGATATTCCGCAAAGGAGACATCCTCCTAGACTGTCTGCCTGGTAGCCAGGCACCAAGGATGGCCCAGTTTGCCAAAGATTTTAATCTGCATTATGCGAACCTCACAGAATATGTTTCAGAAACCGAAAAAATAATAGCTTTGGCGAAAGATGCCAAAACTGGTTTTGTACTTCAAACGGGCTTAGCCCCCGGCTATATAGATTTACTAGCCAACGGGCTTTTTCAACAGTTTTGCAGGGACTTTGAAGTAGATAAAGCAGATAAGCTGGAATTCAAAGTTGGAGCATTAACTAATCATGCCGTTGCTCCACATTACTATGGATTCACCTGGAGCCCTGTAGGAGTTGCTACAGAATACCTGAAAGAAACCATAGTGTTAAGAGATTATAAAAAAACTACGCTACCATCATTGTCAGAAAGAGCAAATATTATTATTGACGGTATTGCATATGAAGAGGACCTCACCTCAGGAGGTGCAGCGGACTTACCCGACGCACTATTAGGAAAAGTGCGCTCCCTTGACTACAAAACCTTGCGCCATCCAGGGCATTATGCCTGGATACAAGAGCAACTTACTGATTTAGGAAATACAGCTGACGCCATTAAAGGTTTACAGGAAAAAATGGAAGCCGTAATCCCTCATATCGAAGATGATAAAATTGTGTTGTATGCTGCTGTAGAAGGCAAAGATGCAATGGGAATTTTGCGTAGAAGAGAGATTGCAAAATATATTCTTCCTCAAAAAGTAGGAAAGCATCAATTGAGAGCGATTCAAACAACTACCGCAGCGCCATTAGTACAAACAGCGCAGCTGTTGCTTGAAACACCTTGTAGCGGAGTTGTCCTGCAAAGCCAGATTGATCCGGCACAATTTTTAAACGGAGATTATATAGTACGTGTTTATGGTGAATTCTAGCGGTAAAATCGAATTTATATAAGCCTTTGTTCAAAATTGAACACTAGCCTTGATTAATAAAGTCGTATCATTTGAAAATCCTTAAATTGTCTGTGAGATTACGATTAAAATTATTGCTACGAAAGCCAAGAAAAGACCAGAGAAGTTTAATTTAGTCAATTTTTCCTTAAAAATAAAAATACCAACCAGGCTTCCAATAAGAATTACCCCAATATTCATCCCGACAAAAACAGTAGATGGATTTTTATCAAATGCCTGATGCGCTTTTAGATAAAAAAGAATATTTCCAAAATTAAAAAGTCCGACAAGACCACCAAAAAGGACGTTTCTACTGTTTACAGCTACTTTACCAATTGTCACTTCATAGATAACCGATGCAAGCATTACAATCAAAGCGATACTAAAAACAATAAATAAAGATGTTGTATACGGCAAACTTGTATATTGTGCGACTTGTTTAAAAAGAACATCTATAACTCCAAAGCCTAATAAAACTACTGCTGGATAGACCCATTCATTTTTTGTGTTTTGAGTAGGCTTAGCCAGAATAAGCAATATTGCTGGAAATCCCACCAAAAGAGCAGTTACTTTTAACATATTGAAATCTTCTTTGAAGATCAACCATGCTGCCAAAATAGGTATAAACAATGAAAGTCGTTGTGCAGCATCCGTTTTTACAATACCCATATGCTTTATCGATGCCGCCAGAAAAAGAAAAATAGAAGGCAACAAAATACCAAGGGCGATGTAAAGAACCCAAGGTGATGTAGTATCTACCGCGTTAAGATCCGGACTAAAGAACAAATAACAAAGTACAAGAGCAACTGTATAATTTGAAGCTACGATTTGTATAGTACTTACATTATAATTGCGTGCAATTTTAAATAATACACCAACGGTCACACTGCATATAATGCTTAGGATAAGAAACAACATAAATACTATTTTGACGGTAAAATTACTATTTTATGTTTTCTGTATTTCCCTTTTAGAAAAAAAACCTTTATAAATGTCCCAAAAAAATCAAAAAACATTCTAAAATAAAGCAATGAAATACCTAAATTTATATGCCGCAGTAAGTTGACCCTATTACTTTATTTACTGCTACATAAATCACTCAAATATGGAAAAAGAATATTCTGTTGCTATATACCCTCCCGATGCAATTAGTCTATTAGTGAAATCCATGAAAGAACAATTGGCTACCGAAGTGGGCTGGTTTCACAGTAAAAATTCTGTTGGCCATATTACTATATGTGAATTCAAAGCAACAGATTCGGAAATTGAAAGTATTAAAAAGCAATTAGACAAATTGTGTGCTAATTTGAATTCGGTTAAAGTAACTTTAAATCACTTTGGCACTTATCCTAATGGAGCCTTTTTTATATCCCCAGATGCAGCATCCAAAGACAATTTAATCCCCATAATGCAGCATATTCAAAGATCACTTTGCATTCAAAATATGAAAAAAAGTGATGATCCGCACGTGTCCATTGCTAGAAGATTAACTCCCGAGAATCTGGAGAAAGCTAAAGCTCTATTTACTACTATTGCTATAGACTTTTTATGCGACAGTATCGTTTTGCGAAAGTTTAACGAAAATATAAAACAGTTTGATGTAATTGATACGTTTAAATTCAATAACAATCCACCACCAGAACCTGTATAGGAATGCATTTTTTAGCTCTATGATTTTAAATTTTGCCCTAATAACTAATTTTAAAATCCAGCGCTTCGCAAAGTTATTTTTTAGTTCTTCAACATATTATTTCAGCAGCTCCAATCTCAATATAATTTCCATTTCTTATTGATTTTGAATACTATAGAAATATCAATCACTTTTCAGCCATCCCGTAATGCTCATTCTGGTATTTTGTGTTACCAAAACTTCGTGAACTAATTCATCACTCTTAAAGAAAACGGTTTTACCCTGAGTGGGCGAAATTTTTTGGTTGTTGTCCAATTGATGAATGAGTAATTCACCACCGTCGCTTTCTTTCCAATCGCTATTCAAATAACTAATCATAGAGTATTTTCGGCTAGGATTATTTTTGAATTGATCCAAATGCTTTAGATAAAAATCACCGGATTCATACAACGAATAATGAAATTCATAGCCCGTTATTCCCGCATAACAACTTTCATTCAAATAGAGAATAAATGCTTCGATCTGAGTGAAAAATTCATTTTCGAATGCATTGTTATGTTTTTTGTCAAGCCAATAAATAGAATCACTGCGTATCGCACCATCATAAGAAACTTTCTCTGAATTTCCAATTCCTGCAGCCATTAATAAGCTGGCCTGATTTAAAGCAAGCAGATTCTGCTTTAAATTGTTAGCCAAATCGGTACTCAAAAAATGTTCGGATACACCTACCTTGTTTTCAATATAAGTAGCAATCAAAGCCTCAAAGCTATTTTCCATGTCTGTTTGTATTGACTGCTTAGACTGCCAACGGGACAAGGTAGACTAAATAAAATCGTTACAGCCTCATTGTGAAATAAATAAAAATATTTCTTTAGAATTTATTCTATAAAAATGCACTTGCCAGTTAAACTGCCTATTCGCTAATAAAAAAGAAAAAAAAACAGTACATTTCTTGTAGTTACTTCTTTAAGCGCATCCAAATTGTAAAATTTAAATTTAAGCTACTAAAAAAGGGTTTAGAAATAAATCCAAACCCTCTTTGTTTTTTTTATAATTTACTGATAAAGCTTCCATAAATATCCTTGAACTGATAGCCCTCGGAAAAGCGGTCTTTACTTAGTTTTTTGTATTCGACCAATCCCCAAAGAATAAATTCTTTCATGAAGAATTTGTCTTCTTTTTCAAGTTGTGGTTGGTATTGCTTGATTAAAACTTCAAGTGGTACAATACTTCCCAGAATTCTTTCATATTCTTCATCAGAACAATCGTCCAATAATTCAAAACCACTTTCAGCAAAAAACCATTCGATGATATCTGTATATGGCGTTTTCTGGTCTTGCTTTTCTAGTTTTTCAATTTTTGGAAAATAGGCAGGGAAGAAAGTATGAATCGCATCACCTAATAAATGTTGTGCCACTACCGCTGCTCCCTCCTGCTCTCCTTCATAAACTAATTCAACTTTTCCGGTAATGGCGGGAATAATTCCCATAAAATCAGACAGTCGTAAAGTAGTTTTATCTTTTCCTGATCTCAATGCTCTTCTTTCTGCTGTACTTAATAAATTCTCAAGTGCGGTAATACTTAACCTTGCACTTACACCACTTTTATTATCTATGTATTCACTTTCCCTTGCTTCAAAACTGATTTGTTCTAATAAATCTCTCGCTAACGAAGGGACGTACACCATATCGCTTTGTACTGCATCCAGTTTAGCTTCCTGCTCGGTAATGGTTCTGGCAATTTTAATGGTTTCCGGATAATGTGTCAGGATTTGAGAACCAATTCTATCCTTTAAGGGCGTTACGATACTTCCACGGTTTGTATAATCCTCCGGGTTTGCTGTGAACACAAATTGCATGTCAAGCGGCATTCTCAATTTAAAACCACGAATCTGAATGTCGCCTTCCTGTAGAATATTAAATAAGGCTACCTGAATTCTAGCTTGTAAATCAGGTAGTTCATTAATAACAAAAATACAACGATTGGCCCTTGGAATCATCCCAAAATGAATCACACGATCATCAGCATACGACAATTTCAAATTCGCTGCTTTTATCGGATCTACATCACCTATTAAATCTGCAACTGTTACATCAGGCGTAGCTAATTTCTCAAAGAAACGGTCGTTTCTATGCATCCAGGATATTGGAGTTTCATCTCCTTTGATTTCAATTATATCTTTGGCAAAACGAGAAATCGGTCTTAAAGGATCATCATTAATTTCGGAGCCACTCACAAACGGAATGTATTCATCAAGCAATTCTATCATTTTACGCGCCAATCTGGTTTTGGCCTGACCACGAAGCCCCAATAAATTGATGTTATGTCGCGACAAAATAGCTCTTTCTAATTCTGGAATAACCGTGTTCTCAAATCCATGAACACCTTCAAATGTTGCTTCCCCTGATTTTATTTTTTCTCTAAGATTAGAACGCAATTCATCTTTGATGCTTTTGCTTAGGTAACCTGATTTCTTTAATTCTCCGAGTGTTTTTATATTGTCTATTTTCATATTTTTGAATTGTCTTGTTTTGCTATTTTCATTATTGCTTTATTTTATTCTTTTTTTACGATTCGTTTCATAATCTTCAAAAATCATTTCGCCAAGTCCTTTTAATCCAGTGTAAAATGCTTTTCCTTGATTGGCTTCGGTAAACCGATTTACAAATTGCTGTAAATAGGGATCATTAGCAATCATAAAGGTTGTTATTGGAATGTGTAATTTTCGAGCTTGTTGCGCCTGATTATAGCATTTATCGACAATATATTCGTCAAGTCCATTACTGTTCATATAATAAGAGCCATCTTTTTCCCGAACGCAACTAGGCTTCCCGTCGGTAATCATAAAAATTTGCTTATTCGTGTTTCGTTTTCGACGCAAAATATCCATAGCCAGTTGCAAGCCTGCAACAGTATTGGTGTGATACGGTCCCACTTTCAAGTACGGCAGATCCCTTATAGCTATCGTCCAGGCATCATTCCCAAAAACAAGAATGTCTAAAGTATCTTTTGGATAACGCGTCGTAATTAGCTCGGCAAGAGCCATTGCTACTTTTTTAGCAGGTGTAATTCGGTCTTCGCCATACAAAATCATACTGTGGCTGATGTCAATCATCAAAACCGTACTCATTTGAGATTTATACTGCGTTTCTTCGACAACTAAATCATTTTCGGTCAACATAAAATCTGCTACGCCATTATTGACTTGGGCATTACGCAAACTTTCGGTTAAAGAGATTCGTTCCAAACCATCACCAAAATGAAATTCCCGAAATTCACCGGTATGTTCATCTCCAGTTCCTGAATGTTTCGTTTTGTGATTGCCACTTCCAGAACGTTTTAAATTGCCAAAAATAATATCCAGTGCTTGCTGGCGAATAGCCCGTTCCGTTTTGGCAGTAATACCAATTCCTGAAGTTCCATCCTCCTTAAGTTCATCACGGATGTAGCCTTTTTTCTTTAAATCTTCAATAAAATCATCAATGGTATACTTTTCATCCGTCAGATTGTATTCTTTATCCAATTCACGCAACCAATTTATTGCTTCCTCAAAATCTCCCGAAGTATGTGTGATCAATTCTTTAAAAATAGTAAAGAGCTTATCAAACGGAGACTGGAATGGGGCTTCGTATTGCTTAAAATAAAATCCTTTTTTTGCGTCATTTTTCATAGACTTTAAAATTACATCATTTTAAAATGCAGTCCAGACAAACGTTTATTAATTTTTAGTTAAAAACATGAAGGCATGATTACCCTAGATTATAGTACAAAGAAAACTAATTAAAAAATTTTCCGTCAACATAAAACCAGCTTCCGTTTTCAAGTTTGAAAGTAGAAAGTTCGTGATGAATATGTTTTTGAAGTTTGCTATCCAAAAAATAGGCTTTGAATTCCACTGTAGTAGCTGTCACAGCATTAATTTCTAATTGAAGCCATTGATTGGTGGTTGCCCAATTTAGAATTTCGGATTTAGAATGGTATTTCCTTTCAGAAATATGGGTTGTTGCTACTAAATAGTCAACTTCATGTGTTGCATAAGCTGAATACCTCGAACGCATTAGGGCTTCAGCTGTTAGGGCTTTTTGAATACCTTTTATAAGGGGAGCGCAACAGTCCTGAAAAATTTCTTGAGAACCGCAGTAGCATTTTTTTTCAATCATTTTATAATAGAAAAATTTTAAATTGCATCGGTTACTTGTCCGTCAAGCCCAATAATTTTTTGATGCAATTGATTCAATAATACTTGATACTTACTTATCTCTATTAAATCTTCATCTTCTTCGGCAAAGTCAAGTAATTCATCCAGTTCCTCACTAACTTCAACTAATTTATTACTCGCCTCTCTGGCATTTTTTTCAGCAATAAAATCAATTATTTCCTGAACACCACTTTTTACTTCACTAAATTTATTTTTTTCCATGATGCTCTTTTTTTAATTATTATCTAATGGTTTATTTTCATTGAATTTCTTTACAATTTGTTTCAATTTTTCCTTTCGCAGAATTTCAGCTTGTTTTACTTTATCCTGCGCTTTATGCAATTTATCGTTGTGCTTTTTTATATTTCTTTCGTTATTTCTGCTCATTGTCTTTTCTATTTAATTCTTAAATCAGTTATTTGATTCAGCAAACTACTGCAAAGTTCGGTTTATTTATTGAAATTTAATTTTTTTTTAATTTGATAATTTATTTCTTTTAAGCAATAGCCAATTTAATTTAGGTCAGCCATGCTTCTAATTCTATTTTAAAATTCTGCACGAGTTAGCTATTTTTTTCAATTATCAGTTTTTATCCTAAATCAGGATATCCAATAAGTATTATTTATGAGAAAAAAACATTTTAACTAATTAAAAATTAAAGATTTAGCTATACTAATAAAATATTATGGTTCTAAATTATTTTTTAATACATTTATTTCAAAATAATTAAGCTTTGCCAATCCTGCCAAATAGTATAAATGGAGAACAAAAAACACCCTAAATTCATCAGTTGGTTCTTAAACCGGCCAAAAACTACAGGGTTCTTCACGTTCCTATTATTAAGCTATATTGCAGGTTTTATTGTCTCGCAACAGTATCGACTCATAAAAGAAGACGAACAGCGGGAAATGAATAACATTCTTCATGTTGTACATCAAAACATTGAGCAATCACTTAAAAACTGTTACACAACCACCTTAACATTAGCACTAACAATCAATGACAAAGGCGTCCCTGAAAATTTTGATTATGTAGGCAAAAAACTGATGGAATCAAATTCCAGTATTAGTGCTGTTCAATTAGTTCCAAATGGGGTGATAAAGTATATTTATCCAATGAAAGGCAATGAACCAGCGATGAACTTAGACCTTTTAACCTCACCTCATCTCAAAAAAGAAGCTTTAAAATCAGTTGCAACTCAAAAGATGTATTTTGCTGGCCCGTTAAAGTTAAAGCAAGGCGGAATGGGAATTGTAGGTAGATTTCCCGTTTTCAGGAATAATAAGTTTTGGGGATTTTCAGCTGTTGTTATTAAATTAGAAACTTTTTTAAAATCTTCAGGAATCAAAAACACAGATGATTCAAAATATTACTTCCAGTTTTCAAAATATATCCCTGAAGAGCAAAAAGAAATTTTCTACTTAAAAAACAAAACCGATTTTTCAAAAAAATATAATATAGCTACGACGATACAGGATAGCGACTGGAAGCTATACCTAATATCCAAGCACCAAAATTATCTCTATTCTCAAATTGTAATTCCCGCAATTATAGGATTTATTTTAGCCGCACTTTTTGGCGTTTTGATCTATATCCTATTGAAAATTCCTGAAGAATTACAATCTTTAGTAAACACACAATCAAAAAAACTGTTGAAGTCAGAGATAATGTTTGGAGCCATTTTTGATCAGGCAGCTGTAGGAATTGCCTATATAGATTCATTTTCCGGCAACTTTATTGAAATTAATAAACAGTATTGCCACCTGTTAGGGTATTCCCATCAGGAAATGAAAGAGAAAAATTTTCAATCCGTTACACATCCCGATGATTTAGAAGAAGATTTAATGAATTTAGAAAAACTGAGAAAAGGAGAGATTAGGTCCTATTCTTTGGAAAAAAGATATATCACAAAGTCCGGCAATATAGTTTGGATAAACCTTACCGTTTCCCCACTTTGGAAAATAAATGAAAAGGTAACCTCTCATATTGCAATTGTAGAAGACATTACGCTAAAAAAAGAAACGGAAGAATTAATCAAAAAAACAGAAACGCGATTTAAAAGTTTGTTTGATGACTCGCCTCTACCTCTGAGAGAAGAAGACTTTTCTGAAGTAAAAAAGTACCTGGAGGAGTTAAATCTAACCAATGAAAACAAAGAAATAGTTGCTAACTACTTATACAGCCATCCAGATGTCGTTACTAAATGCAACTCATTAGTTAAAGTAATCAATGTCAATAATGCTTGTCTTAAGCTCCACAAGGTAAAGACCAAGGAAGAACTAATAAATACCAACTCCAATCTGCTTGATTTCAAATCTACAGCTGATTTCATCAAGCATTTAATCGCAATTACTCAGGGTAAAAAACAATTTAGTATCTACTCCAGAATAAAAAATGCTGAAGGAGAATATCGTGATGTTAATTTAAGATGGAATGTAATTCGGGGCTATCGGAAAACATTTGAACGAATTATCGTTTCAACAGAGGACATTACCGAACGAAGGGCCACCGAAATAATTATCCTCGACACCAAAAAAAGGGTAGAATCGCTAATTAACACCATAGACGGAATTGTTTGGGAGTGTGATGTAAAAACCTTTAGTTTTTCTTTTATCAGTAAAAAAGTAGAATATATATTGGGATATACCCCAGAGGAATGGCTGGCAAATCCTACTTTTTGGGCAGACCATATTTATCAGGAAGACAAAGAATGGGTTCAAAATTATTGTAAGGTTAAAACGGATGCTAATTTAAATCATGATTTTGAATATCGAATGGTTGCCAAGAACGGAACAGTCGTTTGGCTACGAGATATCGTAAATATCGTCTTTGAGAATGGTAAAGCAGTAAGTTTACGTGGTATTATGATTGATATTTCTAAAACTAAAGAAGCCGAAAAAGATTTAAATAATTCCTTCAATTTAGTCACTGAACAAAATAAAAGGCTCCTCAATTTCTCTTACATTGTTTCCCATAATTTAAGATCTCATACCAGTAACATTGCATCTATTATGGATTTAATAGAATCTTCTGAATCAGAGGAAGAAAAAGAACAGATGATCCAATTATTAAAATCGGTCTCCAATTCCCTAAATGAGACAATGCTTCACCTGAACGAAGTAATAAACATTCGAACCAATTTAGGATTAGTCTCCGAACCTTTAAACTTGCAAAAATACATTGACAGAGTCCAAAATGTACTTTGCGAACAAATAGCATCAAAAGAGGTTTCCATTTCTACAATTATCACGAATGATGTAATGATCCGTTACAATCCCGCCTATCTGGAAAGCATTCTTTATAATATTATATCTAACTCCATTCGATACAGTCATCCGCAGCGCAAACCAATTATAATAATAAAATGGTTTATGGAAAACGATCTAAAAGTACTTCAAATTTCCGATAACGGAGTTGGGATTGACCTTGTTAGAAATGCCGATAAGATTTTCGGCATGTACAAAACATTCAGTAACAATGCTGATTCGAAAGGAATTGGCCTTTTTATAACAAAAAATCAAATTGATGCCATGGGTGGAAATATAACCGTGGAAAGTGAACCTAACATAGGAACGACATTTAAAATTTATATTCAATGACAAAAAAAAGAATCTGGGTAGTAGACGATGATGCTATTTACCAAATCATAGTTAATAAAATAATTCAACGATCAGAAATGTTTTCAGCAATTTCCTCTTTCAAAAATGGAAAGGATGCCATAGACGCTGTACATAATTCGATAGAAAACAATAAATTGTTTCCTGATATAATTTTATTAGATATTAATATGCCAATTATGGATGGCTGGGAATTCATGGAAGAAATGGCTTCATTGAAAACTCAAATAAGCCAACAAATCACGATTTATATCGTAAGCTCCTCCATTGCTGTAGAAG
This sequence comes from Flavobacterium rhamnosi, assembly GCF_048286515.1. Lineage (NCBI taxonomy): Bacteria > Pseudomonadati > Bacteroidota > Flavobacteriia > Flavobacteriales > Flavobacteriaceae > Flavobacterium > Flavobacterium rhamnosi. The sequence goes on from NZ_JBLVPS010000018.1 coordinate 89,959, forward strand.
ACAAAAACAAATCAAAAACGTATCCTGATATCTTAGGCTATTTATCAAAACCGATCACAACAGAGGACTTAGTACTGATTGCTTCAAATGATTAAACTATTTGTCTCTTTATTTCTTCTAAAGTTTTATTGGTAAAAATAAGTTCATTTACTATTTGTTGACGCAAAACATCTAAATCGTCATAATCAAAATACTTAGCCCATGAAGTCAGGTTCAGTAAATTCCGAATTTGTTTGATTCTTTTTGTCGTTTCAAAACTAGTCCGCAGTATGGCTTTATTGTCGTATTTCGGATTATTTTTATGCTGGTAATTGACTGTGTTTTTTATATAATTTGCCTCTATATAATACAACTCTTCAATTGCATTATCCGCGTAAAAATCAACCCAGGAAGCAAAACCCAGTTTTATTTTAGACCCGGTTTCGGGATCCAAAGGTTCTAAACGCCATTTGCTATTGGCCAACCTTCCCCAGTGATTAGATAAACGATACATTCCTGCTTTAGTATAGTAATATTTACTTCCGGATTTACTGTCATATTGAAGTTCTAATCCATTTATGCGATCTAAAGGCTCTTCTCGAAAGACGCAAAATGTATTTTTGAAGGAATTGGGGCTGGGACGAAATATTTTTTCCATTAAACAAAGGTAATCAGAAACTCTAAAACATAGTAAGACAAGTAATATTTGATTAACTTTGCCAACTAGAATTATTATAAATAAATTGATTATGACCAAAGCTTCTGAAGAAAGAATGTTACAAAAAGGTGTTTACACCGGAATTATGGAAAAAGATGAAAACAACAATTTCTTTTGTGGTGAATATCTTTTAGACTATAAAATGGCACAAAAACATACTGTTGGTGATTGGATTACAATAAAATCAATAATTGAAAATCCAAGCGATATCAGTTATAACAAATATCCAAAAAAGTCTAAAAATTTCGACAAAGCCAATAATAAACCACAACAATAGTCCATCTCCAGCATCCTTTTTTAACAAAAAAAACAGAATTCAGTTTCTTTTTTTTTGAATATTTTTTTGTCACAAACTAAAAATTTAAAAAAAAGTGTACCTTTGCAAAAAAATTGTCGATTTTGAAATCAAATTATATTGATTTTATGGTAAAAGACAAGTAGTTACCTTATTTATGAAAAAAATAGTTGAATACCGCAAACTACTAAATGTAGACAAAACTGCTGAGCTTAAAGAATTAAAAACGATTTATCGTAATGCGATGAAAGAAGCGCATCCTGACAAATTTCAAGGAGATGATGAAGGATTAAAAGCTGCAGAGGAAAACAGTAAAAAAATTATTGAAGCTTATCATTTTTTGGTAAGTATCAACCCTGAAACTCTTAAACAAAACTTACCTGAATATACTGAAACAATTGCAACTGCAACAATTTCAGATTACAAATTCGTTGAAGGCAGATTGATTATCAATTTTTCAAATGGAAGCGTTTACGAATACATCAGTGTTCCTAAAGCAACTTATGTAAAAATGGTTAATGCTGATTCTCCTGGGAGATTTGCAAAAAGACACATCCTTAATTCTTTTACATGGAGAAAAACAATCAATCAAGATTAATTTTTCTAAAAGAATACAAACACTTAAGCATCCTTTAAAAGGGTGCTTTTTTATTTTCACCTCTTTTAATAGCTGTTTTTTTCTTACAAAATACAAAACAATAAATAAATTCCTACTGTTTTATAAACTTGTTTTTTAGTACTTTTGCAATTGTAAAAAAAAACTGAAATTTATCATGAAAGATCCATGCATATTATACAAATCACAATATAAGAAGGCAAAAGAAACACTTGATATCCTACAGCAGCAAAAATCTAAAATAGATAGTAATCTAAAATCTGACCCTATTTGTTCTAATCTACACCAAGAGTTAAGGAGAATAAATCTAGACATAAAAATTACCATCAATGAGCTGGAGCATGCTGAAAATGACATTGTTAAATGTGAAGTAAAATACAATTCTTAAATAAAATAGTAGTGAATTATTTAAATTTTATACTTTTTAAAAATTCCGCCTACTTTACTTCAAAACTACAATTTCAGATTATACACTACCGCAATCGAAAAAAATTCAGTATTGAATTGAATAGCATTGCTGTCAAAAAATTTCGCCACTTCTTTTTAATAAACCACACCCTTAATTAAAGGAATAGAACCTGTCCAAATTATTGAATAAAATGCGTGCAAATTAGACACAGTGCACTGCCTAATTAAGAATGAAAAATTATAACAAAAATTTAGGTTCGAAAATTATTTATAATTTATAATTTTAAATACTTTTGCACACTTAACTTAATTAACTAATTAATAATGAAAAAAATAATTTTATTACTTTCGGCTACTGTTGTTTTAATCTCTTGTAGCAAAGTTGGCAAAGATGAATACATCATTTCAGGGACTGCAACAGGAATTGAAAATGGTAAAACAATAATTCTGGAAACACAGAATGAAACTGGAATGGTTGCTATCGATACTGTAAAAGTTGAAAATGGTAAATTTGAAATTAAAGGAAAAGTAACTGAACCATCTTTCCATACTTTACAACTTGAAGGCGCACAGGCAAAAATCCCTTTTATATTAGAAACAGGTGAAATTGCAATTGCAATCAATAAAGACAGCATCCCTAAATCTAAGGTTTCAGGAACTTATAATAATGAAGAATACGTTACCTTCAATGAGGAAATCACTAAAGTTCAAAAGAAATTAATTGATTTTCAAACTAAAAACATGCAAGCAATGAATACTGCTCAGCAAACTAAAGATACTTTAGTTATCAATGGATTGATGAAAGAGTTTTCAAAACTTCAAGAAGAAGTTGGTACTGCTTCAAAAGCTAAATATGTAGCTTATGCTGAAACGCACCCAAAATCATTTATTTCTGCTTTAATCATTCAAGGGATGCTTAATGACCCAAGTACGGATCTTGCAAAATCTGAAAAATTATACAACGGTTTAGAGGAGTCATTAAAAAACACAAAACCAGGTAAAGCAATTAAAACCAAACTTGCTGAAATGAAATCACCAAGTGTAGGAGCTACTTCTGCTGTACCGTCTCCAGCTCCAGCTGCTGAAACGAAATGAAGAGCCGATTTTTCAGGTCCTAATCCTGAAGGAAAGGTAATTTCTCTGAAGGAATGCTTAGGAAAGGTTACAATCGTAGATTTTTGGGCTTCTTGGTGTGGTCCTTGTCGAAGAGAAAACCCTAATGTTGTTGCCATTTACAAAGAATTGCATTCTAAAGGGCTTAACATTGTTGGCGTATCTTTAGATAAAGATGCTAAGGCTTGGAAAGATGCTATTGCAAAAGATAAATTAACATGGTATCAAGTTTCAAATTTAAAATTTTGGGATGAACCTATAGCCGCACAATATAAAGTAACATCAATTCCTGCTACTTTTATTCTTGATGCTTCAGGAAATGTAGTCGCAAAAGATTTAAGAGGTGATGAATTAAGAGCCAAAATTATAGAGCTTTTAGCAAAATAAGCCGCTTCAATTGAATAAAACAAAAAATCTCCCTAGTGGAGATTTTTTTATTTTATTCAATACCAATACTTTAAAAATAATACTAAAATTAAGTGTAAATATAGTTTGGAAACTTCGAAACAGTTTATATATTTGCACCCGGTTAGCACGATAAGCAATGCTTATTGAGTCTTGGGGAGATACTCAAGCGGCCAACGAGGGCAGACTGTAAATCTGCTGTGTAAACTTCGCAGGTTCGAATCCTGCTCTCCCCACCAAAAGGGTAAAAGAAGCAAAAAGGCAACTTTTTCAATCTTTTCAAAAACCCGCAAAAAACGTGGTAAAACCTGCAAATCCAAGGATTCGCAGGTTTTTTTGTTTTAAAGCACTTTTCAATATTTATAAAAACGGATCAGTCCTAAAACCTGTGGGGAAGCAATAATTAAGCATAAATGTTAGTTAGCCTAAAAAGGAAAAATGCAACGTTTCTAACACCCCTGAATTTTGATCTGAATGCTTTTATTTTAGCATTGAAAGATTCTGCCGAAGCATTGGTACTTCTGTTGTTAAAATAGTTTAATATGGTTTGATAATGATTCTCTATAGATCTTGAGACTGTATTAAAGGACTTGAAACCGGATTGATTTACTTTCTCATGCCATTTAGCTAACCTTGAGAGCCCTATAATTTTATCCGTTACATTCTCGAAGATATTTCTCAAATCTTGAGCTAAATCGTACGC
>NZ_JBLVPS010000019.1:0-89445 GCF_048286515.1 Flavobacterium rhamnosi
GTTTCCAACAGCATCTGTAAAGGTCCACGTAACTATTGATGTCCCTTGGGTTGTTCTTGTCAACGGATCCGAAGTAGTTCCTTGTAGGATCCCTGAACAATTATCTGTGGCAGTTGGCACTGCTGTTATTGTTGCAGAACATTGGCCCGTAACATCAGTAAGGGCTGTCATAGACGGTTTCTCTGTATCCGTTACAGTAATTGTAAAGGACGACGAAACATTGTTGCCTGCTGCATCGGTAGCTTTGTATGTTATTGAATATGGTCCTCCTACAGGAAATGTCGTGCCCGATGCTGCGCCAACCGTCTGAACCAGTAAATCTGGATTAGCATCATTTACTGTAGGCAAGTTCCAACTAACAGCGGCCCCACAACTTCCAGAAGTATTAGCTACTGAAAAATTTCCCGGTAGATTAATAACAGGGTTTGTGTTATCTACAATTATTGTTTTAGTTATAGAAGATGGGCTGTTTGATTCTTTATTATTATCATAAGCAATAGCGGTATATATACCATCTGGCACAAATCCACTTCCGGCCGCTGGACTGAATTGCCCATTCCATGAAAATGTGTCTGAACTTCCATTATTAATCGTTTTATCAGCGGATTGCCAAACTATTTGATTGGCACCATTTTTAACTCTTACATTAAAGTTAGAAATATTACTATTATTACCAACAGCACCATTATTAAACCCAGTTATTATCACATTGTCCTTTACTCCTGAACTTGTAATTTGATTTGGAGAAAAAGGACTTGGAGCAGCTGCTGATATTTCAGGTCTACCATCTGTAAAATTGCGCGTTGCAATTGACCCAGATATTTGCCCAGTTGCTGTTAGCAAAAAAGCAACACCTAGATGATTTTCCTTTATGAGAAACAGATTATTATAGATATTACCAACCGCATCTGCAATTGCAAACAAATTGTGTGGATTTACACAAGTCGCCGGTTTGGGAGTTTCATCAAAATGAAAATCTACCCTTTCCCCTGGTGCCCATCCGGTACCTGTAATAATAACGTACTCTCCTGGAGCATAATCGTCTTGATTTGTTGTGACAGTCGCCTGCCCAAAAGCCACACTTGCAAAAAACAAATTTGCAATTAAAAAAACAGTAGTTAAAAATCCAGATTTGAGTAGAAATGTTTTCATATTTATTGAATTTAAATAATAAAATAACGAATACTTATGCCTAACTATAAAATGTAAAAACCAATAGAATGAAGTTTCTATTTTTTTGATTTATTTCAATTTGGTGTCTTAAGAAAAAAGTCTTTTTTTAAACAAAAAACTCCTACATAACCTCTTAAAATTCATCAACTTAAATACTAAATTATACAATTAAGAATACATTAATCCAATTTTTAATACATTTCCGATTAAAGGAATAAAAAAAACTATGAACTACATATTTTGTGATTTTCAGCGGAAATAAAAAACTTTAATTCGGAAATTTGTTGCCTTTTGAATCCCATTTTCAATTTGAACAGATGAAAATTTGGTTTAAACAGACTCCTTTTTTTCTTTAGGAAGAAGAAGACTACTAACAAATAAATTGCCAGCAATAATCGTAAGAAGTATCTTTTGTTTAAAAAATTTTTAGAGGAAGTCCAGCTATGCATAACCATTTCAAAGCAGCTTATGTACCCGTACACTATAGAAAAACCAAGTAAACACTGGCTTTACTGGGGTTTAAAAAATTAATTGTTTCTCCCTAACTCTTTTAGAGCAAGACAGGGCTAAAAAAAAACCTGCCCAATTTTAAATGGACAGGTCAACTATTTTGAAAAAAAAGGTTTATTTTTTGAATTTGGAGATTCCGGTTTTCAACCAACTTTCATATTCTTCAACTCCAACATAACTTATAGTTGGTTTAGTTTCGTTTAAATTATTTCCTTCCATATCTGTTAGTACATACAACGGTTGGGTATTGGTTTTGTATTTCGAAATCATAAAATCAGTCCATTTATCACCGATGGTTTCGATTTCGGCTCCAGTAGTTTTAGAAATATAGTGCTCGTTTTTAGGTAATTCTCGTTTATCGTCTACATACAAAGAAATTAACACAACATCGTTATTCAAAATGGCAAAAATACGCTCATCAGACCAAACATTATTTTCCATTTTTCTGCAATTCACACAAGCATAACCTGTGAAATCAAGCATAATAGGTTTACTAACCGATTTGGCATACGCCAGACCTTTTTCATAATCATCGAAAACCACTAATCCGTGTGGCCCGCTTTTGGCACCTTTAGGTAAAATGGCCGCATCAGCTTTACCTGACCCACCAAATCCCATTGGGCTTTCGCTATACTCTATCGGAGGCGGAAAAGCATTTATTAATTTTAATGGCGCTCCCCAAAGTCCTGGAATTAAATAAATGGTAAATGTCAAAACCAGTAATCCCATCAACAATCTTCCTACTGAAATATGCGTAATAGGGCTATCATGCGGTAAGGTAATTTTTCCAAATAAATACAATGCCAATGCTCCAAAAACAGCTATCCAGATTGCTAAGAAAACTTCTCTTTCCAATAAATGCAATTGCAAAACCAAATCAGCATTCGATAAAAATTTGAAAGCCAGGGCCAATTCCAGAAAACCCAAAACTACTTTTACGGTATTTAGCCATCCCCCAGATCTTGGTAGCGAATGCAACCAGCCCGGAAACATCGCAAATAACATAAATGGTAAGGCTAAAGCCAATGAAAATCCCAGCATTCCAATTATTGGAGCTATTCCTCCCTTAGAAGCCGCCTCCACCAGAAGTGTCCCCACAATTGGGCCGGTACAGGAAAACGAAACAATTGCCAAGGCCAATGCCATAAACAATATTCCTATTATCCCTCCTCTGTCAGCCTGGCTATCTACTTTATTTGCCCAGGAATTTGGCAGCATAATCTCGAATGCACCAAGAAATGAAGCAGCAAAAACTATTAATAAAACAAAGAATATTATATTAAACCAAACATTGGTGGACAGCGCATTCAGGGCATCTGCTCCAAAAATCCATGTCACTAAAAATCCCAATACCACATAAATAAATATTATCGAAATTCCATAGATAATGGCATTTCTAATTCCTTTTGCTTTTGATTTACTTTGTTTGGTAAAGAAGCTTACCGTCATCGGAATCATCGGAAAAACACAAGGCGTCAGCAAAGCAGCAAATCCTGATAAAAAAGCAATGAAGAAAATAGACCATAATCCCCTTTGAGAAGCGGGTTTCGGTATTGAAATTTCTGATTTTACAGGAATAACAGTTTCTTTAGCCTCCTCTTTTGATACTATTGTATCTGTTATTACAGTAGGTGTCTCTGCAACTGCAATCTTAGTTTCTGAATTTAAGGGAATAGCAAACGTAAATTTTTTCTCCAAATTAATACATACCTCTTTACAAACCTGGTAATTCAATTCGGCTTCGATTTTCGTAATCTTCGGGTTTGTTATCGTGATTTCCTGTTGAATTTGCGCTTTTTTCTCAAAAAACGTTTCATTAACCTCAAAAATATCGTTAAAAGCAGTCCTCGTTTTACTTTCTTTGGCTTTGCCAACTAAATTAAAATTCCCTTTTTGATCTTTAAAAATAATTTCCAAAGGCAAAGGACCGCCATCCGGCGTAAACTGTGAGTACATATGCCAATCGTTTTCTATGACAGCATTGAAAGTAAGGATATAAGTATTCTCGGATTTTTTTTCAATTTTGGTTGTCCATTTTGCTGGATCAAGAATTTGGGCATTTAGGTTGGCAAAAGCCAAAAGAGCAAAAAGTATAAATAGTAATTTTCTCATTATTCTAATTCTATTTTAAGTATGTTTTGTGTTTCGTTTTCTATTCTAAAACGATTATCCTGACGAATGCCAACGATCCAGACAATTTCGGTTTTGGAACATAAAAGCCAAGTATCTTCTTTATCAATCAAAGATAATTTTTCATCCTTAAATAATTTACTCACTTTTTTAGATTTACCGTCCATCCCAAAAGGCTGAAAGGTATCTCCTTCATTCCAATGCCTCAAAACCAAAGGAAACTGTAACTTATTGGCGTCAACAAAGATAGTTTTATTTGAAACGATACTAATGTCGGCTACTTTGCAAAACGAAAGATTTAAGGGAATCTTAACTTTGTCCTGATTCTCCTCAATTAAATATTCTTCCTTTTCCTCTGCAAAATTTATCGGACTTAGGATCAGGGAATCTCTGTCTTTCAACAATCGAAACTCATCTGAAAAAACCTGCTTACCCGATTGACTTTCAACCAAATCGTATATATCATCCCAAGCCGAAAACTCAAATTCTTTCAACCATTGGTACAAATACGATTTATAATTGGGCAATTTTTTCAATTTTTTCAAATCGAAATAAATAGTGTCCTGCTCCTGTTTGGCCACTTGCTGATACACCATAATTGATGCATCCTCCACCATCGCTTCCGCTTCCTGTAAATACGTTTGTGTTTTGTGAAAAGAAGAAAGGAATTTTGGATTTAATTCCTTTAACATCGGCACTAAATCATGGCGGATTTTATTCCGAAGGTATTTATCAGATACATTACTGCTGTCTTCTCGCCACTGAACAGTATTTTCTTTGGCATAGGCTTCAATTTCCTGTCGGGAAAACACCAAAAATGGTCGAATTATTTTTTGATTTTGTTCCGGAATACCCGTCAAACCTTCTAACCCTGTTCCTCGACTGAGATTAATAAGAAAGGTTTCCAAATTATCATCCGCATGGTGAGCGGTGAGAACATAGTCGAATTTTTCCGTTTCCAAAAGCTCATAAAACCAATTGTAACGCAACTCTCGTGCTGCAACCTGAGTGGATAGCTTATAATCCTCCGCAAAAGCTTTTGTATCAAATTGGGTGAAAAAAAAAGTAATATCATTAGAAGTAGCATACTCCTGAACAAAGTTTTGATCCCCAAAACTTTCTATCCCGCGAAGTTGAAAATTACAATGTGCTATTCCTATCTTGTATTCTAATTGCTGAAATAAGTGCACCATTACCATACTGTCTATTCCTCCACTTGTAGCAAGAAGCAGTTTTTTTCCATTTAAAAACTGGAAATTATGAAGCAGATGATTTTGGAATTTCTGTAGCATTTCAAATTTAATTAATTCATTTTTGATTTAACTTAAAACGTCTCGCATTGCTTTTGCCTTAAGTAAACATTCCTCGTATTCCTTCTCAGCAATTGACTGGGCGGTTATGGCACTTCCTACTGAAAAAGAAACGTACTGCTTTTCCTGATTGTACACAATGCTTCGGATAACCACGTTAAAATCGAAATCACCATTTGGTGCAAAATACCCGACCGCCCCGCTGTATAAACCACGCTTTGTTTCTTCCTGCTCTTCGATAATTTTCATTGCTGAAATTTTGGGCGCTCCAGTCATGCTTCCCATCGGAAAAGTGGTTTTAAGAACATCCGCAACAGAGTACTTACTATCCAATTTTGATGTTATTGTAGAAATCATCTGGTGCACCTGCATAAAGGAATAAATTCCACATAATTCTGTTACTTCAACCGTTCCTTTTTGTGCGGTTCGCGATAAATCATTTCGGACTAAATCAGTAATCATAATATTCTCCGCTCTTTCTTTTGGATCCATCGCCAATTGCATTTTAGATTTCTCATCTTCAACCGGATCAGAAAATCGTTGCGAAGTTCCTTTGATGGGCTGCGAAATAATTAATTCCCCTTCCTTTTTCAAATAGCGTTCCGGCGTTGCCGAAAGTAAAAAATGTTTATTATTTTTAAAGAAAACCGCAAACGGAGGTTGCGAGATTTCGTTTAGTTTTATAAAATTTTCTATTGGATCAATCGTTGCATTTTCAACAAAAAATTCCATACAAAAATTAGCTTCGTAAATATCACCTTTATGAATGTGCTCTAATATTCTGGCTGCTTTTTCAAGATAACTTTCTCTTGAAATTCGCTGTTGAATTAGTAAATCTGTATTACTTTCAACTTTCGACTTTCGAATTTGCGTTATCTCTTCAAAATCTTCCTCAATTTCATCATCACACATATTGAGATATTGAATTTCGAGTTCATTTCCTTTCAATAAAAACAGTTTTTTAGGCTGAAAGAAAAATAAATCCGGAAAATTCAGCCCGTCATAATTGTTCGATTGTAAATCCTCTATGTCATTTTTTAAATCGTACGATAAATAGCCAAAAAGCCAATCTTTTGTAATTTGCTGGTATTGCTTTAAATCCTCAAAAGCATTATGATAGTCCGTTTTAATGGAGGTAAAAGCATCAACTGCAAGTATACAATCATAACTGGAATAGTCTTGCGGGTAATCATTGCTATCCATAAAAATGATTTCACGGAATTGTTCGGACCAAAATAAAAGTTGCTTTTTGAACAGCTTTGGATTCGAAATTTGCTTATGAATTGAGGTTCTCAATAATTAGATATTTGTAAAATTCAAAATTACAATAAAAAATTTCCTTCAATAAGAGATTACTGTAAAAATTAACCCCTTTTTTTGTAAATTTGTAATAGTATGATGACTTATTTTTTTAATCTCTATAAATCATTCCCATCATGGCTTCAAAAATCTTCATCAATTTAGCGGTTAAAGACCTTAAAAAATCAATTGCTTTTTTTACAAAATTAGGTTTTACTTTCAACCCGCAATTTACCGATGACACTGCTACTTGTATGATTATAGCAGAAAATATTTTTGCTATGTTACTTACTGAGAAACGCTTTAAAGACTTTACAAAAAAGGAAATCTGTAATGCCCACAAAAATACTGAAGTTTTACTTGCAATGGATGCGGAGAGCAAAGAAAAAGTAGATGAAATGGTTAAAACCGCAGTGAATGCCGGTGGTTCAATTTATATGGAGCCGCAAGATCATGGGTGGATGTACGGACATAGTTTTGCCGATTTAGATGGGCACCAATGGGAAATCTTCTACATGGATGAAAGTGCGGTTCCCAAATAATAATTCTCTAATATGTAACCATTAAAACCATATATCATGAAAATTGCAATCATCATTATTCGATCTTTACTTGGACTTCTTTTTCTTTACACTTCAATTAGCTTTTTTTTACATTTAGCCCCCGAGCCGGAATCTACCGGAAACTTCAAAGCATTTAATGTCGGTCTTATGGCCTCTACCTATTTGATCCCCTTAGCTAAATCCTTGGAATTTCTTTGTGGATTGTCATTTATTACCGGCAGATATGTAACCCTGGCTAATCTTATCATATTACCCGTTACTTTAAATATTTTATTGATCAATTTTTTCCTGACTCCTGAAAACATGCCAATTGCTTTGTTCGTATTTTTAGGAAACATATTTTTAATTTTCACGCATTGGGAAAATTATAAAGGCCTATTTGTGGCTAAATAATTTAAAGTATAAAATGCCTGTAAATAAGAAACCCGCTGTTGATTGCGGGTTTCTTATATAAAAAATAGTCGTTTTTTTATACGTGCAAAGCTCTATTGTCAGTAGCAGCTAATGCAGCTTCTTTTATTGCTTCTGCAAATGTTGGGTGCGCGTGGCTCATTCTTGAAATATCTTCAGCAGATGCTTTGAATTCCATTGCAGTCACTGCTTCAGCAATTAAATCAGCACAACGAGCTCCAATCATATGAACACCCAGAACTTCATCTGTTTTTGCGTCAGCAAGAATTTTTACAAATCCGTCTAAATCTCCACCAGCTCTGGCACGACCTAAAGCTTTGAAAGGAAAACTTCCCGCTTTGTATTCCACACCAGACGCTTTCAATTGCTCTTCAGTTTGTCCTACAGCAGCCACTTCCGGCCAGGTATAAACAACACCTGGAATCAGGTTATAATCAATATGAGGTTTTTGACCCGCTAAAATTTCAGCAACCATTGCTCCTTCTTCCTCTGCTTTGTGCGCTAACATTGCTCCACGAACAACATCACCAATTGCATAGATATTAGGAACTGAAGTCTGCAAATGATCGTTTACTTCAACCATTCCTCTATCTGAGATTTTCACTCCTGCTTTATCTGCATTCAATCCGTCTGTATAGGGACGACGTCCAACAGATACTAATGCGTAATCTCCTTCAAGAGTTATCGTTTCTCCTTTTGCATTTTCAGCCTGAACAACAACGCCCTCTCCATTTCTTTCTACCGATTTCACTTTATGAGAAACGTAGAATTTCATCCCTTGTTTCTTCAATACTTTAGTCAGTTCTTTAGATAATGAAGCGTCCATTCCAGGGATGATTCTGTCCATGAATTCCACTACAGAAACTTGTGCTCCCAAACGCAGGTAAACCTGACCTAATTCAATCCCAATTACTCCACCACCAATAATAACCAAGTGCTTTGGTACTTCAGGTAATTTCAATGCTTCCGTAGAAGTTATAATTCTTTCTTTATCGATTTTGATAAAAGGTAAAGAAGATGGTTTCGAACCTGTAGCAATAATGATATTTTTAGCTTCGATAGTTTCAGAAGTTCCGTCCGCTTTTGCAACAGCCACATGTGTAGCATCAACAAAAGAACCCAGTCCTTCAAGAACTGTAATTTTATTTTTGTCCATTAAAAATTTCACACCACCCGAAGTCTGATCTACAACGGCTTGTTTGCGCGCAATCATTTTTTCAAGATTCACTTTCACCTCACCGGAAACTTCAATTCCGTGATCTGCAAAATGAGCAATTTCACTATAATGATGGGAAGAAGCAAGTAATGCTTTTGAAGGAATACAACCTACATTTAAGCAAGTTCCTCCAAGTGTGGAGTATTTTTCGATAATTGCTGTTTTGAAACCCAGTTGTGCACAACGAATTGCTGATACATATCCCCCAGGTCCAGAACCTATAATGACTACGTCAAATGAACTCATAGTATATTTTTTTATATTGTGTTTTTATAAAATGTCGCACAAAATTAAGGAATTAAGTTTTGTTTAAAGTTTAATTTATAAGGTTTTTTGTTATGAATTTTTAGCAATTAGCATTTGCATACCTTGGAATACCTATTTAAATCGACGTATATACTAAATATCAACAACGGTCGTGTTTTTTACTTCACTAATCATAAAGGTACTGTGTGTACTTCCTATGTGTTGTAATGTCGTGAGTTTTGTAACCAAAAATTCCCGATACGCTTCCATATCTTTTACCACTATTTTCAGGATGTAGTCATAATCTCCGCTAACATGATGGCATTCTATCACTTCTTTTAGCTTTACGACTTCGTTTTCGAATTTAGCAATAAACTCCTTGGTGTGCTGTACCAATTTAAGGTGACAAAAAACAACAAAGCTTCTGTCGACTTTCGAACGATTGATGAGCATAACATATTTATCGATAACCCCCTCCCGCTCCATTTTTTTGATGCGTTCGTATACAGCAGTGACTGAAAGATTGAGTTTTAAGGAAAGCTCCTTGGTTGTTTTCTTACTGTCAGATTGTAATAAAAAAAGCAGCTTCTTATCTATTGCATCTAATGTCATTTACTAAAAAATTTGAATTGATAAATTATCTATAAAACTCTTATTCGAGAAGCTAATTTAGAAAATTAAATTGCAATACTTATATTTTATAGTTTTAAAATCTAATATTAAAGACTATGATTGATTATTAATCTGGAACAATGTTATTTTGAATAGATTTTAAACAAAACATAATCCCCTAGCCCCCTAAAGAAGCGCCATCCTTTTTACTTTAAAAGGTAAAACAGATGACCAACAGCAGGGATAGCTTCAAATAACACTAAAAAATTATGAAAAATTTCAATCCCGCAGACAACATTCAGGATTTACAGTACTTTGGCGAATTTGGTGGTGTAAATCCATCGATTTCTGACTCCTCTACTTATACTTTCTTATCGGCAAAAACGATGTTCGATACTTTCGAAGGCAATATGGAAGGCTGTTATTTATATTCGCGTCATTCCTCTCCGAGCAATTTGTATTTAGACAAAGCCCTGGCAGCAATGGAAGGTACAGAAACGGCAAATGTTTCAGCCTCGGGAATGGGAGCAATTACACCGACGCTACTGCAATTGTGCGGCTCGGGTGATCACATTGTCTCTAGCCGAACCATATATGGAGGAACCTATGCATTCCTGAAAAATTTTACACCAAGATTAGGCATCAAAACCACCTTTGTTGACATCACAAAATTAGACCTTGTGGAAGCGGCAATTACTCCGCAAACCAAAGTTTTATACTGTGAGACAGTAAGCAATCCATTGCTTGAAGTCGCAGATATTGCCGGTCTTGCAAAAATTGCAAAAAAACATAATTTGAAATTAGTAGTCGACAATACTTTTTCGCCACTATCGGTTTCTCCAGCAAAATTAGGAGCTGATATTGTGATTCATAGTTTAACAAAATACATCAACGGAAGTAGCGATACGGTGGGCGGTGTAACCTGCGCCTCTCAGGAATTTATTGACAATTTAAAAAATGTGAATAGTGGCGCCAGTATGCTGTTGGGTCCAACAATGGATAGTTTGCGTTCTGCCAGTGTAATGAAAAACTTGCGCACGCTCCACATCAGAATGAAACAACACAGTCATAATGCGATGTATCTGGCGGAACGATTTGAAAAAGACGGCCTAAAAACGGTTTATCCGGGTTTAAAAAGTCATCCAAGCCATGAGCTGTACAAAAACATGATTAACCCTGAATATGGCTTTGGAGGAATGATGACACTGGATGTTGGAACTTTATCAAAAGCCAATGAATTAATGGAATTGATGCAGGCGAAAAACTTAGGATACCTTGCGGTAAGCTTAGGATTTTATAAAACCCTATTTAGTGCTCCGGGAACTTCCACTTCAAGCGAAATTCCTATGGAAGAACAGATAGAAATGGGATTAACAGATGGCTTGATCCGTTTCTCTATAGGTCTAGATAATGATATTGAAAGAACCTATCAAATGATGAAAAAATGTATGATCGAATTGAATATCCTAACCGAAGAAGCGGTGCTGATGAAATAATTTTTTTTTAGTTTTGTAGTTTGTTGCATCCGTTTGAAAATCATTTTCGAACGGATTTTTTTAGTTTTAAACCAAAAAAAAACGCCTTGATTTGAACAAGACGTTTCCACATATAAATCTTTAAATCTTAAGCTTCCTTGCTATTCAACTTACTGTTATTTCGGCTAAAGCTAAAATAAATCACCAATCCGATCAATAGCCAAATTCCAAAATAAATCCAGTTCCAAACACTTAGTTCTGCCATCATATACAAACAACAGATCAAACCTAAAAGAGGAATTAATGATAAGTTTTCTTTGAACGACCAAACCGATAATCCTACCAAAACAATTAGAAAAATCCACATTGGAATTTTGTGTTTGAACAAATCAAAACCACTTTCATATTTAAGGGAATCCGCAATTGGCAGACCAGCTATAACATTTGAATATTTCGCCTCATCTTCCTGATACTGGCTTAACAAATGTTCTACATCCTGTGTCTCAGTTGTACTGTTTTTAGCATTAATACCTATCAGATAATCATATACTTTTTGAGTTTCTTCTTTATTTAAGGAAGTGATGATCGTCTCTGAATCGTTAATTTGTGTTTCATTGGTAATAAAATCCATGGTCGGTTTTTTGTTGTAACCAAAAGCAAACACTAATCCGATAATGAGTAATACCGGCATGATAAATTTTGAATTCACATACGGCGTTTTAAATTTCCCACGAGGAATATCCGTCTTATTTTGCAACGCTAATACACCCGCACAAACCAGTACAAAAGCAAATAAAGTTCCGATACTGCATAAATCTGTAACCATTGTCAGGTTCAGGAACAAAGCAGGAACCGCTACAACAAAACCAGTAACAACGGTAGCGTAGGAAGGTGTTTTGTATTTTGGATGTACTTTAGAAAACCGTTTTGGCAATAATCCATCGCGACTCATACTCATCCAGATACGAGGCTGTCCCATTTGAAACACCAACAAAACACTGGCCATAGCCACTACAGCACTTACAGCAATAATTCCCGACATCCATTTCAGATCTAATTTTTCAAATACAAAAGCTAATGGATCTCCTACGTTCAATTGGTCGTAACGTACCATTCCTGTTAGTACCAACGCAATGGCGATGTATAAAAGCGTACATATTATAATAGCCCACATCATTCCTTTTGGTAAATCACGTTGTGGATCCTTACATTCTTCCGCTGTAGTTGAAATAGCATCAAAACCGATATAGGCAAAGAACACCGCGGAAACTCCTTTCAAAACTCCTGTTACTCCATTGGGAGCAAAAGGATCCCAATTGGCCGTATCCACATAAAATACACCAACTGCAATTACTAAAAGAACAATACATAATTTCACAACAACCATGATATTACTGGCATTGCGGGATTCTTTCATTCCACGATAAATCAATGCAGTAATTAGAACGATAATCAACAAAGCAGGAAGATCTGCTACAAAATGAAAAGAGCCTAGTACTGGTGAGGTAGTCCAGGCCAAATAGGCATCCTGAATAGCAGGACTCAAATTTTCGTACGTTTTCCCACCTTGCATTAAAGCCGTGGCATCATCAAATCCTTTTGAAGCGGTTAAATAATCCATTTGAACCCAGTGTGGTAAGTGAAGTCCCCCACTTTCAAGTAAACCTGTAAAATAATCACTCCACGAGATCGCGACTGTTATATTACCTACAGAATACTCCATAATCAATGCCCAACCAATAATCCAGGCAATAATTTCGCCAAAAGCAACATAAGAATAAGTATAAGCACTTCCAGAAACAGGAACCATTGAGGCAAATTCAGCATAAGCAAAAGCAGCAAAACTACACGCTATAGCAGTGAACAAAAAAAGAAAGATAACTGCCGGACCTCCATCAGAACTGGCTTTCCCAATGGTACTAAAAATACCTGCTCCTACAATTGCCGCAATTCCAAAAGCGGTTAAATCACGAGCCGTTAAATGTTTTCCTAAGGCATTATGTCCATCTGCATTATTTTTTTCAACCTGCTTTAAAATGTCCTGCACCGTCTTCTTTCGAAATAAACTTGAAAATGCCATATTGTAGATTTTATTATTTAAAATTAATAAATTGTAATTTATAAGCCTTTATTTTGCAAATAATGCAAATTATTTTAAAAATTCAAAAGTATAAAACAAATTGAATTAATGGGATTTCCACAACTATTTTTTTATTTTTTTTCTAAAAAAAGTCAAAATTAAATTTATACCATTCAAAAAAGTTAAATTCTATTTTAAACAACTTAAAATAAAAAAAACCATATATTTTCTAAACACTCGTACCACATTTTATTTTAGGCAACTCCTCAGAATAGTAACCGGATGCAGGGCTTTTCTATTTGTTCCGTCAAAAATCTGATGGCGGCAACTGGTTCCGGCAGCAGCAATTGCTACATTTGTGTCCGTTGCTCTGATTTTTGGGAACAACGTATCTTCTCCCATTTGCATGCTAATTTCATAATGCTCCTTTTCATAACCAAAAGAACCCGCCATACCACAACAGCCCGAATTGTAAATGGTAACCAAATTATTTTTCGGCAAATTCAGCATCGCAAAAGTTGCTTCAATAGTGCTCAACGACTTTTGATGACAGTGTCCATGAATTTTTATCGTTTTCTCAACATCCGAAAATTGTTCGGAATGAATTGCACCCGCTGCAATCTCTTTTTTGAAAAACTCTTCAATCGTAAATACATGCTGTGCTAATGTGGCAGCACTTTCTGCATCATCTGCCAAGCGGATGTATTCATCTCTAAAAGTCAGTATCGCCGATGGCTCTATTCCTACTAGCGGACAATCTGCACTAATTATAGCTGAAAAAATGCCGACGTTCACATTTGCAATTGCTTTGGCCTGTTCGAGAAACCCTTTGGATATAAAAGCTCTTCCACTTTCCTCATGATCAGCCATAATGACGTCGTATCCTAGTCCGGTCAATAATTGATACGCATCAATCCCAACTGAAACATCATAAAAATTAGTAAATTCATCACAAAATAAATATACTTTCCCCTTTTCAAAAGAGGCACTTGCTGCTTTTGATTTATTTTTTTCATACCATTTTCTAAAAGTTGTGGGAGCCAGTAAAGGCACTTCTCTTTCGGATGCAATTCCCATGCTCTTTTTCACAAAAGGCAAATTCACCATGAAATTGGTAATTGAAGGAAAAATACTTCCCAGATTATTGAGTTTTGAATTAAATGCAAATACTTTATTTCGCAGCGAAAATCCATTTGCTTTTTGGTATTGGTACAAAAACTCTGATTTCAGTGCAGCGACATCCACATTACTTGGACATTCGCTTGCACAAGCCTTGCAGCTTACGCACAGTTCAAAAACTTTATATAATTCTTCGTGATCGAATTTATTGTCTTTTTCGGAATGCGTCAAATATTCTCGTAGCGCATTGGCTCTGGCGCGAGTGGTATCTTTTTCATTTCGGGTAGCGCGATAACTCGGACATAAAGTCCCCCCTGCTGACGGCAATTTTCTGCAATCCCCGGAACCATTACACTTCTCGGCTGCACGTAAAATCCCCATACTGTCGGAAAAATCCTGAATGGTTTTAATATCCGGCTCTACTCTTCCCGCTTCCACCCGAAGATTTTCATCCATTTTGGAGGCATTTACAATTTTCCCTACGTTTAAAATGGTATCCGGATCAAAAGCTTTTTTTACTCGTTTTAACAATTCATAATTCTTATCACCTATCATAAAAGGCAAAAATTCCCCGCGAACTATTCCGTCACCGTGTTCTCCACTCAAGGAACCTCTATATTTTTTCACCAGGATAGCCACTTCGGTTGCGATGTTTCTAAATTGGTGCAATCCTTCTTTTGTTTTTAAATTCAAAACAGGTCTCAGGTGAATTTCTCCGGCTCCGGCATGTGCATAATAAATGGCACTCTGACCATGACGCTCCATCATGGCGGAGAACTCGGCAATATAACTTGGCAAATCACTCAACTCCACTGCGGTATCTTCAATAGAATCAGCCGCTTTATCATCGCCAACGATACTTCCCAAAAGTCCAAGACCTGCTTTTCGCAATTCATTGATCTTATCGATATCAGTTCCATAAATTTTAGGTAAAGCATACCCGAAGTTATGCAGCTCAAGATCTGCTATCAGCGCATTGGCTTGTGCTTCTGCATCCTCCATGCTGTGATGAGACGCCACCTCAAGCATGATAACCGCTTTTGGCTCCCCTTGTATGAAAAATCTATTTTTAGCTTGTTCCCTGTTGGTTTTAGTACAATTCAAAATAGTATCATCCATCATTTCACAGGTGTACAAATGGTGCTTCATAGCTGTGACTACTGCTTCTAAACTTTCCTGAATGGTGTGAAAATGCGCTACCACCATAACATTATTTGTTGGCGGTAAATCATCTACTTTCAACGTAATTTCTGTGGTAAAAGCCAGAGTTCCTTCGCTTCCGCAAAGGAGCTTTCCTAAATTTATTGTTTTTTCTGTACCTGAAAACAATTCTGATTTTAACAACAAATCAATTGCATATCCGGTATTTCGTCTGTGTATTTCTGGCTTTGGAAATTGGCTGTAAATTTCTTCCTGGTTTTCAGTATTCGAAAGTTCCTCGAAAATCGTATTGTAAATCGAATTCTCCAGTGAATTCCCTTTTGTTTTTTCAATGAATTCTTCCGAAGTCATCTCTTTAAATACTGTGGAACTCCCGTCACTTAAAACAGCCTTTAATTCCACTATTTTGTCTCTGGTTACTCCGTAGCGTATTGATGTTGTTCCGGATGAATTATTACCAACCATCCCTCCTATCATACACCTGTTTGAGGTAGAGGTATTGGGACCGAAAAACAAACCATGCGGTTTCAGGAATAAATTCAATTCGTCCCGAATCACTCCCGGTTGTACCGTTACCGTTTTTTGTATTGGATCAAAGGCAACAATTCTGGTGAAATATTTCGAAACATCCACGATAATTCCATTACCAACCGTTTGTCCTGCCAATGAAGTTCCGGCAGTTCTGGGCGTGATTGAAATTTTATTTTTTGCTGCAAAGCGAATAATTTTGATAATATCTTCCTCTGATTTGGGGACCGCCACAGCAAGTGGCATAATTCGGTAGGCAGAGGCATCTGTAGCGTAAAGTGTTTTATGGAGATCATCATATAAAAGTGTTCCTTCTAATGATTGGGATAATTGTTCTAATTCAATTGAGCTTAACATGGCGTGTACATTATATTTTATAAAAAACTGACAATACAGCATTATTTGACAAATATAAATATATAGCCGATTATAAATTAAAAAATCAAATAAGAAAAATTCAAAAAGTTTTATTGTTTGTTAGAAAATTCCATTTAAAAACATTTTGGCAAAGAAATTGCGCTAGTAAAATAAGTCAAATTTTATAACCATTTTATCTGGTACTTTTCACTAAAAAAACTATTTTTGAATACTTTATAAATAAAACAATAATGAAAAATTTCAAGTACGCCCTATTCCTAATTTCATTCTTTTCACTTTCGTCTTGGAATGGGAATGCGCAACAAGTAGCTGCAAATCCTAAAAACGAATTTAGAGCCGTTTGGATTGCCACTGTGGTTAATATTGACTGGCCAAAGAGCAGTACAGATAACACTGCAAAACAAAAAGCCGATTTTATTGAAATTTTAGATACGTATAAAAAATTAAATTATAATGCCGTAATTGTCCAGATTCGAAGTGTGGGTGATGCTTTTTATCCAACGGAATTAGCCCCATGGTCTCGTTTTCTTACCGGAAAAGAAGGTCACGCGCCAAAACCTTATTTTGACACATTAGCATGGATGATTACTGAAACACATGCCAGAGGTTTTGAATTTCACGCCTGGTTAAATCCATATCGCGCTACAATGGACTATAATACTTCTATTTTAAGTCCATCCCATGATTTTTTCAAACATCCGGAATGGATGATCAAATACGGAGGTAAATACTATTACAACCCGGCACTGCCAGAAGTTCAGAATCATTTAACTGCCATAGTGGAAGAAGTTGTTGAAAAATATGACATCGATGCCATTCATTTTGATGATTATTTTTACCCATACAAAATAAAAGGAGAACAATTTAATGATACCGCTTCTTTCAAAAAATACGGAAATGGACTGAGCTTAGAGGATTGGAGACGTTCCAATGTGAATACTTTCGTAAAATGTGTTTCTCTTTCAATAAAAAACATAAAACCCTGGGTTCAATTTGGCATTAGCCCGTTTGGAGTCTGGAGAAATAAATCAGTAGATCCAAAAGGTTCTGAAACAGAGTCAGGACAAACTAACTATGATGATTTATTTGCAGATCCATTAGCATGGATGGAAAACAAATGGATTGACTATATCGTTCCACAATTGTACTGGAGCATGGACCATCCAAAAGCTTCCTATTCAAAATTATTGCGTTGGTGGTCTGAAAACTCAAAAAACACGGCGATTTACATTGGAAACGGAACCTATAAAATCAATACGGATTCTGATAAAAAGTGGAATAATCCTAATGAAATTCCTAATCAGATCGACATTACCAGAACCTACAAAAATGTGCAGGGGAATGCTTTTTTTAGTGCCAAATCATTTTTGAACAGGAACCAAAACGTAGCACAACTACTGATCGAAAACCAATACAAATATCCTGCTCTTCCTACCGTGGTACCAAATTCGGTAAAAAAGATGGCCATCGTACCTACAGCAAACAGTATTTTGGTAAATCCCATCTCTTCGAGCTTCAATGTTAAATGCCCCTTGTATAGTAAAGTGCGTTACGTAATGGTTTACGGAGCCAAATTCAACTCGAAAATTGACATCAACGATCCAAGCCAGATTATTGATAAAATAGCCTTTAAAGATAACATCGACACAGTTGAAGTCGTAATTCCAACCTATAAATTAGACAAAAACAAAACCTGCGCCATTACATTCATCGATTTTTATGGTAATGAAAGCCAACCTACAGTAGTTAATTTCACACTATAAAATTTGAATTGAATATAATCCGCTATAAATGAAAACAGACAATAGACCCTGGTATTGGATTCCCGTTTTAAACTTTGCTTCCGGCCTGCCTTATGCCATTATTATTTCAGTATCCGTTATCATGTATAAAAACCTTGGTATCGACAATGAAGACATTGGAATTTATACCAGCTTACTCTATCTGCCATGGGTTGTAAAACCATTATGGAGTCCTTTTATTGATCTTTATTCAACGAAAAGAAAGTGGTTTTTAAGCATGCAACTGCTCATTTCCATTGCTTTTTTAATTGTAGGATTAACCATTCCGCTGACTAATTTTTTTGTAATCAGTCTAGCTGTTTTTTGGGTTGCGGCATTTGCATCCGCATCTAATGATGTTGCAAGTGATGGGTTCTATATGTTGGCATTAGAGAAAGAACAACAATCTTTTTTCCTGGGAATCAGAAGTACTTTTTACCGCCTTTCCATGCTTACCGGAAACGGATTAATTGTAGTAATCGCTGGTTATCTCGAACAAGAATATGGTGATAAACAAAAAGCGTGGTCCTATACCATGGTAGTTGTTGCATTGATTATGGCCGTGATTACTATTTACAATTATTTTTCAACTCCAAAAACAGAAACAAAAATCACAGAAAACGAAACCCAATCGGTTCCACATAAAAGTTTTGGAGCTGTTTTTGCTACTTTTTTTCAAAAAAAGCAAATTGGTCTGATTCTCGCTTTTATCTTATTATTTAGGTTGGGTGAATCCCAATTACTAAAAATGCTAACGCCTTTTTTAATAGATCCTACGGCTGTAGGCGGAATGGGTCTGACCACTCAGGATGTCGGGGTTATCTACGGAACTTTTGGTGTAATTTCACTTACGGTTGGCGGAATTTTAGGAGGCATCGTCATTTCCAGAGATGGATTAGGCAAATGGATGTTGCCGATGATTTTAGCCATGCACTTGCCAATAATAGGTTTCATATTGCTTTCCCATTTTCACCCTAGTTCTGTATTTTATATTTATTTGACGGTGATCGCGGAACAATTTGGATATGGTTTTGGTTTTGCCGCCTTCATGATGTATTTAATTTACATTGCCGATGGCGAATCTAAAACTTCGCATTATTCTATAGCAACTGGATTTATGGCCTTAGGAATGATGCTTCCGGGAATGATCAGTGGTTATATTCAAGAATATTTAGGCTATGGAAATTTCTTTATTTGGGTATTTCTAGCCACAATCCCGGGATTAATACTTTCCAGATTTTTGATATTTCCCGCTGCTTTTGGAAAAAAAACAGACAACTAATTTCACAAATTAAGGCGGTTTCAAAATGACAGTAGAACAAAAAATAGGACAATTTTTCTTTCCGGCGGTTTTCATCAATGATACCGAAGAAAATATTCAGGCAACCGAACGCTTAATTAAAGAGTCCAATATAGGAGGATTAACTTTTTTTCACAGCAGAGCAAGTGCCGCAACCAATTATGAGACCAAGAAAAAAGTAATTTTAAACGATGCTAGTTTTCAGCGCTTAAAAGAACTGATTGTGCGCTATCAGAACTGCGCTTCTACCCCATTACTAATGAGTATTGATGCCGAATGGGGATTAGCCATGCGCGTTGAAAAAACACCACAATATCCGTATGCAATAACACTAGGTGCTTTACCTTTTAGCGAAAAACATTTGGTTTACGAAGTAGGTAAGCAAATTGGCCTCGATTTAAAATCCGTTGGAATCCATTATAATTTAGCACCATTGGCCGATATCAATAACAACCCCAACAATCCTGTAATTGGGTATCGTTCTTTTGGCCAAAACAAAGAAAAAGTAGCTGATTTTGCGCTGGAATACCTCAGAGGAATGAATGATGTTGGCATTTTAGGCTGTCTTAAGCATTTCCCTGGCCATGGAAACACCAATGTCGATTCGCATTTGGGCTTACCGGTTTTAAAAGAAACAGTAGAAGAACTATTGGAAAACGAATTGTATCCCTTTATAAAAGGAATCGAAAATAATGTTGACTCCATAATGATCGGTCATTTAGCCGTTCCTGCCCTAAACGATGGAAAAGATACTTCGGCAACATTATCAAAATCGGTGATTGAAACGCTTTTGCGAAAGCAATTAGGGTATGATGGTTTGGTAATTTCAGACGCCCTGAACATGCATAGCGTCTCCAAATTGTATGCGAAAAAGGGACAATTGGAATGGGAAGCTTTCAATGCCGGAAATGATGTCTTGTGTTTTGCCGAAAATGTACCCGAAGGAATTCAGGAAATTCTAAAAAATGCGACAAAAGAGCGAATCGAAGCTAGTTTTCAACGCGTCTGGAAATGCAAGCAAAAAGCGGGAATTGCAGATGGAAAAATCCCTTTGCCAAACCTTTCCGAAAGTAATTTTGATTTTAAAACCACTTCGAAATTAAATCTAAAAATTGCTCAAAGCTGCATTACAAAAATAAAAGACAACAACAGTACTGTGACTGTTTTTGACGCTAAAAACAGAGAGGATCTTGCCAAACTCAGCCTCTATAGAAACTCTGATAACGTGTTTTTTAAAAGCCTGACCAGCGCCTTGCCTTCTCCTGAATTCAGTTATGAAGCCGGAGCTGATTTTACACTGCATGCGTTAGAAAAAAAATTAAATAAATTTGATACGTTAATCATTTCTTTATTTGTTCCAAAGGCAAAACCACTGCATAATTTTGATATTGAAGATTCAGTGCTCCAATTTTTGGGCAATTTATTCCTTACAAAAAAATGTGTACTTTATGTATTTGGAAACCCTTATGCACTTCAAATCATTCCAAATTTAAAACACGCTTCAGGAATTCTTCAAATATATCAAGATTTTACAGAATTTCAAGAAGCCGCAGCCGAACAACTTTTAGAACATACCGATTGTAAAGGAACTCTGCCTGTGCTTGTTAGCGGTATATAATATACTATTCCAATTTCAAAAACACTTCGTTATAACAAATAGTTATTCATAAATAAATATTAATAATCAAAATTTATCAAAACAAACTTATTGTTTGGAGTACTTTTGCACTATCAAAAAAAATAACTTAAAATAAATAATATGTCATTAGTAGGAAAAAAATTCCCAAGTATTTCAGTTGACGCCATCTCAGAAATGGGCGATAATTTAAAAATCAACATTTTTGAAGAAGCTACAAAAAACAACAAAAAAGTACTTTTGTTT
Organism: Flavobacterium rhamnosi; assembly: GCF_048286515.1. Taxonomy (NCBI): domain Bacteria; kingdom Pseudomonadati; phylum Bacteroidota; class Flavobacteriia; order Flavobacteriales; family Flavobacteriaceae; genus Flavobacterium; species Flavobacterium rhamnosi. The sequence goes on from NZ_JBLVPS010000019.1 coordinate 21,175, forward strand.
TGGTATCCAAAAGATTTCACATTCGTTTGCCCAACTGAATTACATGCTTTTCAAGCAGCTTTACCTGAATTCGAAAAAAGAAATACAATTGTTATAGGTGCATCATGCGATACGAATGAAGTACATTTTGCCTGGTTAAATACACCAAAAAACAATGGCGGAATAGAAGGGGTTACTTACCCAATTCTTGCTGACACTAACAGAAACTTATCAAACATCTTAGGAATTCTTGATATTGAAGAAACAGGTTATAGTGAAGAAACAGATTCTATCATTATTGAAGGTTCTAATGTTACTTACAGAGCTACTTACCTTATCGACGAAACAGGAAAAATTTTCCATGAAAGTGTAAACGATATGCCATTAGGTCGTAATGTAAATGAATATTTACGTATGGTTGATGCTTATACGCACATTCAGGAAAAAGGTGAAGTTTGTCCTGCAAACTGGGAAGCTGGAAAAGAAGCAATGAGCGCTGACAGAAAAAGCACTGCAGAATATTTAACTTTAAACTAATAAAACAATTTCAGTAATGGCAATTTCACTATTTTAAAATTGCCATTGCATTTTGTTATTAAATTTTAAAAACAAAAACTATGTTAATCGAATTAAACGAAGATACATTAGCGGATTTAATTGCAAAAGATGAAAAAGTTGTAGTTCAATTTTCGGCCTCATGGTGTGGAAATTGTCGTATTATGAAACCAAAATTTAAAAAATTGGCTTCAGAAAACGAAACAATTACTTTTGCTCTTGTTGATGCTGAAAATTTTCCTGAATCAAGAAAATTAGCCAATGTGAGTAATTTACCAACTTTTGCCACTTTTGTAAATGGTAAATTAGTAAACGAAACGCAAACAAATAAACAAGAAGTACTGATTGAATTGGTAAACGAAATTGTTTAAAAGGTATTTCCAAACAGTATACAATCCTAATTTATTAAATTAAAAAAAATCAGATGAAATTACCGGTCATTAAGCATTTAACGCAGTTTATAGAAGAAAATGATGAGGATTATATCATAGAAACAATTGAAGTTTTGGAAGCAATGACTGAAATTTCTTCACTGAAAGATGAAGAATTAGATGTAATCGGTGAATTAATTTCAAATATGTATGGTGCTTTAGAAGTTAATAAACTGGTAAAAACCGGAACTGATAAAAAAGAAGCTTTAAACAGTTTTATGAAACGTGTTTTAGGTTCTATCGACAAATAAGTAAGGTCTCTTACTTCACTCTTTTTTAAAACGCATTCCGAAACGAGTGCGTTTTTTTATGCCTATTATAAAAAAGTCATTGGGCGGTAAGAGATTCCTTAATGCTCCAAAATCTTGAACTTTATCCCGAAGTTTCATGACCAAATCTTAAATAATTTTCATACTTTTGAACCTCATTAAAAAACAAAAATTATGGCTTCAATAACATTAGGAGGAAATCCAATAAACACTTCAGGAGAATTACCAACAGTAGGCTCAAAATTGAGTGATTTTAAATTAGTAAAAAACGATCTTTCTATTGCTTCGCTAAGTGACTTTGCAGGTAAAAAATTAGTTTTGAATATTTTCCCAAGTATTGATACCGGGACTTGTGCTACCTCTGTTCGAAAATTTAACGAAAGCGCCAGTAAATTAGAAAACACCAATGTACTATGCATCTCAAGAGATTTGCCTTTTGCTCAAAAACGTTTTTGTGGTGCTGAAGGACTTGAAAATGTTATTAATTTATCTGATTTCTCAGAAGGAAGTTTTGGTAAAATCAACGGTTTAGAAATTACGAATGGTCCTCTGGCAGGTTTGCACTCCAGAGCTATCATAGTAGTTGACGAAAATGGAACAATTACCCATACGGAGCAAGTACCTGAAATTGTAGATGAGCCAAATTACGAAGCTGCATTAGCAGTACTTTAATACCCTCTGAATGGAATTTCAAAAAGACAATACTTTCTTTACCGGAAGATTAAAAAGTGTTTCCTATGCTTTTAAAGGTGCCGTAAAATTGATTACCACTGAACACAGCGTTATGGTACAGTTTTCAATTGGAATACTGATTAGCATTGCTGGGTTTTATTATGGAATTTCTAAAACAGAATGGCTTTTTCAGACTTTAGCCATTGGCTTGGTCATGAGCATTGAAGGTTTAAATACGGCTATTGAAAAAATAGCCGATTTTATTCATCCTAATTATCATGAAAGAATTGGGTTCATCAAAGATATTGCTGCAGGAGCTGTCTTTTTTGCTGCTTTGACAGCAATAGCAATCGGTTTAATCATATATATACCACTATTTTTTTAGGTATTATTACAATCAAGAATGGCAAAAACAACAAAAACAGCATTTTTAGATAAGAAAAAAGATTCTAAATCTGAGGAAATTAGCCCACTGCAACTAACAAAACAACACAAAATTGTTTTTGGTTCTCTGTTGGTCCTCTTTTCAATTGCTTTATTATTTGCATTTATCTCCTTTTACATTTACGGACAACAAGATCAAAGTGCTGTTCAGGAATTGACCGACAGAACTGAAACTGTTCACAATTGGCTGGGTAAATTTGGAGCCTTTTTAGCGGACTTGATTGTTTATAAAGGTTTTGGTATTGCCGCTTTTATATTTGTACGCTTGTTTTTTCTGACAGGAATGTACATGATTCTTGCCATTTCGTTAAAAAAGCTAAAGAATATTTGGTTTTGGGATCTATTCGTAATTATTATTTTATCCGTTTTGTTTGGTTTTTTTGCTACTTCAGCACCCGAATTAGGGGGGATAATTGGATATGAACTGAATTTATTCCTCCAGGATTACATCGGAAAAACAGGAACGCTTTTAGTTTTACTTTTTGGATTAATCATTTATATAATTTTCAAGATCAAAATTTCTCCGGAAAACATTCAGTCTTTCTTTGATAATACCAAAAAAGAAATCAAAGCTGAGTTAGCAACCAATCCTTTAAATAGCGCAAAAAGCGACTATAATCTGGAAGAATTTGCAGTTGCGGAAGAAGAAATAGATGAGATCCATCTCAAGACAAATGGTTCTCAATTTGAAATCAACAAAGAAGCGCTAAAACCAACTATTAGTAACTCATCCGATATTAATAGAGACCCTATTGCAAAACCGCTTGCTATGGAAGTTACTCCAATCGCTGCTCCAGCAACTGTTGCTCCTATTGATAATGCATTTGTAATAGAAACTGCTCCGGAAGAAGATATTATAGAAGAGAATTTAGCATCCAGATTGGTGGCTGATTTTGGTTTATTCGATCCAACCTTAGACTTATCCAATTATAAATTTCCAACGATAGACTTATTAAAGGAATATTCAACTGGCGGAATTACGATCAACCAGGAAGAATTAGAAGAAAACAAAAATAGAATCGTTGATACGCTTCGCAATTATAAAATAGAAATTGCACAGATTAAAGCTACTGTCGGACCATCAGTTACGCTATATGAAATTGTACCGGAAGCGGGAATTCGTATCTCAAAAATTAAAAGTTTAGAAGACGATATTGCGTTGTCACTTTCTGCATTAGGAATTCGTATCATCGCTCCTATTCCCGGAAAAGGAACAATAGGAATCGAGGTTCCTAACAAGAATCCTACCATGGTGTCTATGAAAAGTGTTATTGGTTCCGCCAAATTTCAGGAAGCTGAAATGGAATTGCCAATTGCGCTTGGAAAAACAATTTCCAATGAAACTTTTGTGGTTGATTTAGCAAAAATGCCCCACCTACTGATGGCGGGTGCTACCGGACAGGGGAAATCTGTTGGTTTGAATGCAGTTCTGACTTCACTTCTGTACAAAAAACATCCGGCCGAAGTTAAATTTGTTTTGGTCGATCCTAAAAAAGTAGAGCTAACGCTGTTTAATAAAATTGAAAGACATTATTTAGCAAAACTTCCAGACATGGATGATGCAATCATTACAGATAATGCAAAAGTCGTTAATACACTGAATTCACTTTGTGTGGAAATGGACAACCGTTATTCGTTACTGAAAGATGCGATGGTGCGTAACATTAAGGAATACAACGACAAATTTAAGGCCCGAAAATTAAATCCTGAAAATGGACATCGCTTTCTACCTTACATCGTTCTTGTTGTAGATGAGTTTGCCGATTTAATTATGACTGCAGGAAAAGAAGTCGAGGTTCCTATTGCACGATTAGCGCAATTAGCGCGAGCTATTGGAATCCACTTAATTATTGCAACCCAAAGGCCTTCTGTGAATGTGATTACAGGTTTGATAAAAGCCAACTTCCCTGCCAGAATAGCTTTTAGAGTAACCTCAAAAATTGATTCCCGAACTATTCTTGATACGCAGGGTGCGGATCAGCTGATCGGACGTGGAGATATGCTGTATACAAACGGAAATGATGTGGTACGTGTTCAATGTGCCTTTATAGATACACCTGAAGTAGAAAAAATCACTGAATTCATTGGTTCTCAAAAAGCGTATGCAACGGCTTATTTGCTTCCGGAGTTTGTTGGAGAGGAAAGTGGCATTAATCTTGATATGGATATTTCCGATAGAGATACTTTGTTTAGAGAAGCCGCCGAAATTATTGTAAATGCACAACAAGGTTCCGCTTCATTGTTACAAAGAAAACTAAAATTGGGCTACAACAGAGCAGGTCGATTGATCGATCAATTAGAAGCTGCTGGCATTGTAGGTCCCTTTGAAGGAAGTAAAGCACGAAGTGTAAACATCCTGGACATGAGTTCTCTTGATCAATTTTTCAACAATGAACAAAACAATTAACACCATGAAATTAACGATTCAAAAATTTAGGAAAAACAATATGGAAAGTATAGGAAAAAGCTTTTTGTTAATCACAGCTTTATTACTTTTTAGTTTTTCAATACAAGCACAAGATAAGAAAGCAAAACTCCTTTTAGATCAGGTTACAGCAAAAGTTAAAAGCTACAATACTATTGTAATTGATTTTAAATATTCTTTAAACAACAGCAGAGAAAACATCAATCAGGATAGTAAAGGAAATGTAACGATGAAAGGAAATCAGTATGTTCTGAATTTTATGGGCGTTACCAAAATTTTTGATGGAAAAAAAACATACACTATTGTTCCGGAAGATGAAGAAATTACGATTTCTACTGTCAACGAAAAAGACGATAATGCTATTACACCTTCTAAAATGTTAACTTTTTTTAATTCCGGTTATAAATATTCCATGGATATTGTACAGGATATAAAAGGTCGAAAAATACAATACATCAAGCTTATCCCTACCAATGCAAAAGACCAAAGAAAAGAGGTACTATTGGGAATCGATGTACAAACCAAACATATCTATAATTTGATTGAAATGGGCAAAAAAGGCACAAAAACGACTTTAACCGTTAATTCTTTTAAAACCAACCAACCTTTGTCAAAAAATCAATTTACATTTGCCGAAAGTAAATATCCAAATTACTACATCAACAAATTAGATTAATCTATATCGGTGAAGATTCTTGACAAATACTTATTAAAAACATTTCTGACTACATTTACTACTGTATTTGTAATACTTTTTTTCATTTTTATACTTCAAACTGTTTGGCTATTCATATCTGAATTGGCTGGTAAAGATTTGGACTTACTAATGATTGTCAAGTTTCTGGGCTTTTCCATGCCTCGTATTATTCCTTTGGTTTTACCTTTATCTGTACTATTGTCTTCCATCATGACTTTTGGCGATTTGTCCGAAAATTATGAATTGGCTGCCATGAAATCAGCTGGGGTTTCACTAAAAAGAGCAATGAAAAGCCTGACTGTTTTTATCGTTATCCTTGGGTTTATCGCCTTTCTTTTTGCCAATAACGTAATTCCTTTTGCGGAATACAAGTTTATCAATTTCAGAAAAAATATTGCTCAGGCCAAACCGGCCCTCGCAATTGCCGAAGGACAGTTTAGCGATGTCGGGTTTTATAATATAAAAGTCAATAAAAAATCCGGAGAAAACGGAAATTTCCTTACCGGTATAACAATCCACAAAAAATCAAATCTTGGTGACGGCAGCAAAACAGTTATCAAGGCTAAAAACGGTGAATTAATAAGTAGTGAGGAATCCAGTATTCTACAATTAGTATTGAATAATGGCTATTACTATGAAGATATCGTTCCTAAAAAATATGAGGAAAGAAGCAAAATGCCTTTTGCAAAAAGTTCATTCAAAAAATACATTATCAACATCGATTTATCAAAATTGAATACAGTGGATGTAAATGATGAACAGATTGCAAATACCAATACAATGCTTACGGTAAATGAATTAAATTATACTTTAGATTCCTTGCATAAAAATTTGAAAACGGATATCATTTCGTTTTCAGAAAACATGAATCAACGCATTGTAATTCCTAGGGACAATAAAATACAGCCCTTAAAAAAAACTAAAAATCTTCCCAACAATATATTGTCATTATATAACAACCAGCAAAAATCAAAGATTTTAGACCTCGCCGTTAGCAACCTTTCCAGTACAAAATATTCGATTGACGCCAGTAACACAGAGCTTAAAAATAAACGAAAAAACATCAATAATCATCTATTGGCATTCTATGACAAATTTGTAATTGCATATGCCTGCTTTTTAATGTTTTTTATTGGAGCCCCTTTGGGTGCCATTATCAGAAAAGGAGGATTGGGACTTCCTATTATTTTTGCGGTTTTAATTTTCATAACTTTTCACTTTATAAATACTTTCGGTAAAAGAATTGCACAAGAAGACGGCCTGTCTCCATTTTTAGGAGCCTGGATGTCCTCCTTTATTCTATCACCGTTAGCTATTCTTTTATCATACAGAGCTACAAACGATATCGGATTAATAAACATGGATGTTATTTTAGCTCCATTTCAAAAAATATTCCAAAAAATATTTCCATCACAAAATTAAACACCAACCATGGTTACACCTAAAATACACCTAAACACAATAGAAGAAGCGATTGAAGATATTCGACAAGGAAAAATTATTATTGTTGTTGATGATGAAGACCGGGAAAATGAAGGTGACTTCCTGGCTGCAGCAGAGAAAGTAACTCCGGAAATGATTAATTTCATGGCTACACATGGCCGTGGACTGATTTGTGCACCATTAACCGAAAGCCGTTGTAAAGAATTAGGACTGCATGTAATGGTCAGTAATAATACAGATCCAATGGAAACTGCTTTTACCGTTTCGGTAGACTTAAGAGGAAATGGAGTAACAACAGGGATATCAGCGGGAGATAGAGCAAAAACAATTCTATCTTTAGTTGACTCTAAAACCAAACCACACGATTTAGCAAGACCAGGGCATATATTCCCTCTTATCGCTAAACAAGGAGGCGTATTGAGAAGAACCGGACATACAGAGGCCGCAATTGATTTTGCACGTCTGGCAGGCTTTAAATCAGCTGGAGTGATTGTAGAAATCATGAACGAAGATGGCTCGATGGCACGCTTACCACAATTAGTAAAAGTCGCTAAAAAATTCAATTTAAAATTAGTTTCTATTGAAGATTTAGTTGCCTACAGAATGCAGCACGACAGTCTGATTATCAAAAAGGAAGATTTTGATATTGAGACTCGCTTTGGTACTTTCAGATTACGAGCGTACCAACAAACTACCAACAAACAAATACACATTGCTTTAACAAAAGGCATGTGGAATTTGGGCGAATCTATTTTAACAAGAATCAATTCCTCACAGGTAAATAATGACTTATTAGGCACATTGACTAATAATGCAGATCAGCAACTGGATGATATGTTTAAAGTAATTAACGAACAGGGAAAAGGTGCCGTTATCTTTATCAATCAGGATATGCAATCGGTTAATTTATTGAATCGCATAACAGAACTTAAATTATTACAGAGTGAAGGAGTAATGAAAGCCCCCAAAATTGTTATCGACAGTAAAGATTTTGGTATCGGTGCTCAAATATTGCATGATATTGATATCTCAAAAATAAGATTGGTATCCAATACTGAGGGAACAAAACGCGTCGGAATGATTGGTTATGGACTGGAAATAACAGAATACGTAAAGTATTAAAGTTATAATTTAATTTTTTGCAAAAATAAGTTTCCCCTAAAGTATAGAAAATGAAACATTTAAAAGGTGGTACTAAAAATAGATGCTTTTTTTCTAAAAATAGATTTGCATAACCAAAAAAGGTTCTTATATTTGCACTCGCAATCAGATAATGAAAGCGACATACTGGAGAAATGGCAGAGCGGTCGAATGCGGCAGTCTTGAAAACTGTTGACTGTAACAGGTCCGGGGGTTCGAATCCCTCTTTCTCCGCCACATAAGGTTTCAAAAGAAACTTTAAAAGTCAAAAGCCTTTAAACACTAGTGTTTAAAGGCTTTTTTGATTTTGGCAACCTTTCAAAAAACACCTACTTTATCAAAGGACAGTACACCTATTAGTGCACCTAAAAATTTTGGTTTTTTTTCCAATTTTAGGTGCACTAAAAAAAGAGAATTCCCCGGGAATTCCCTGCTATTATAGGGCTCTATCAAAATTTTTAAATCAATTTGAATATTAATTTAAAAACTAGATAACATGTTAAAAGTAATTTTTTACCTAAAAGCTGAAAAAGTAGATAGAATCGGAGAATCATCTGTATATGCCCGCATATCCTACAAGAAGAAAACCATTGCCATCAGCACCGGAAAATCCATCTCTAAAGAAAGATGGCTCTTTACGAACAATCTGAGAAATGTATTAAAACTAGAAAAAGAAAAAGTCATTAAAAACTCTCTTGACCTTTTTCAACTGAATACAGAGAAAAAATTCAATGAACTCTTCAAAATTGATCCCGAAGTATCCTTAGAATTATTAAAAGCTGAGCTAAGCGGAAAAACAAAAATAAACGGCAACAACAATCAGGTTACCATTATTAAAATTCTGGACAAGTATATTAAATACTTTAATAGAAAAGTGCTAAATGAGGAACGCTCCAATGCTTCTCTTCAAAAGTACGAGCGATCCAAAGAGCTTCTTTTGAATTTTATCAAAAAGAACTATGGAACCAATGATATGCCTGCTTTGGAAATCACAAGTTCGTTTGTCTACAAGTTGGAAGAATTTCTAAAATACGAAAGTAATTTTAAAGGCCAAATAGGCATCAAAAACAATTCAGTAGTCAAGTATATGAAAATGTACAAAACTGCCTGCAATTACAGTATTAAAATGGACTTAATCATCAAAAATCCTTTCCAAATCTACGACGGCAAATTAAGCATTAAAGATGCTGTGTTTCTAACCCAGCAGGAACTCGATACGATAGAGAGTAAAATATTCTCGGTTAATCGTTTAGAAAAAGTAAAAGACATCTTTCTCTTTTCCTGCTATACTGGCTATGCTCCAGTCGATGCTATGGACCTTTCACTTGACAACTTGTTCGAAGACAATAATGGTAATCTTTGGATTATGACTAGCAGAGCTAAAACCGCTATAAGAGCAAATGTTCCAGTACTTCCCCCTACTTTAAAAATCATCAATAAATATAAAAATCAACAAAAAGGATTAATCCCACAGATATCCAATCAAAAAATGAATGCTTATCTCAAGGAAATAGCAGATATCTGCGGCATCACCAAACACCTTACCTGGTATGTTGCCAGACATACCTTTGCCACCACTGTAACCTTAGGCAACGGTATGAGAATCGAGAATGTTTCAGCAATGATGGGGCATACTAATATTAAACAAACTCAACATTACGCCAAAGTACTAGATATAAATATTATGGAAGATATGAACAAACTCAAAGAGAAATTAGAGAAACCTCAATCATAAAATCCAAAAAGCAAAAGGATTACTCCTATCTAGGACACTAAAAAAGTCCCGTTACAAAATACAGAAAAAAAACTTCGTGAAACTACTAATTAAACGCTCTGAAAATAGCTTATTTAGGAATGAAACACTATCCCATAAATTATATAGGGAAGGGCTTGTACTTATACAAATATACAAGCCCTTTATTTTCCACTAGTTTTTCATTGGAAAGCCGTAATAAAGCAGTTTTGTACAGCCAATTTCGAATTCGTTCCCAATCAAGGAAAGTTCAATATTTATATCTCATGTGTGGACACCATATCAGCATGTTTTACATTGCAAATACCTTGCATGACTGGACGACTTAAAACAACTGGTAATACAACAAATTCCTATTGGCTCGACATCGGCAATACTCAAAATACAGGACAGGAAAAAAAAATCCCTGAAAGTCAACAAGAAAAAGTAAAATATTTTTTTATTAGGATTATATAGAAAATCTAGTGTAGATTGGATTTATTATAATAGTCTCTTAATCTGTCAACTTTTGTCATATATTGAGAAACGAACCAATGATCATACTCCATTAAAAATGCATTTTCACTCTCTGGAGATTTTAAACATCTATCAATGGTTTCAATTGCCGCAATAGCCGAAAGCATAGAATAAAAAATTCCTTGACCTGCAGCGGGATCAATTACTCCCGCTGCATCTCCACATATTAGCAGACCTCGCACTGCTACAGGACGAAACAAATGCCAACGCATGGTAAAGACAATTGGAGTGCTATTTTGAAACTCTTCCAATAATTTAGGAGGTTTGAAATCAGATTGCCCCTTTAAGGAAAGTCTTGTCCACGTACAATTCCCATTATTCTCAGGTGCCAACCAAGTCCATGACCAGCCATTAGAGGTAAATGAAGTATTAATTTTTTCAAATATTTCAGGTAATATATCTTTAGTAACTCCAGACCAGCATACTAACGGTGGTGAAAAATACTCTCGCTTTAAAGCTAATTCACGTGCGCTAAAGTGAAATCTCCCACTTCCATCTATTACATAATCACAAAAATATTCAATTCCATCATCTGTTGTAACACCAACAATACGTCCATTATTCGATAATAATTCTGCAGCATTTTTATAGTATATTTCTACCCTACCCTTAACTACCTTATCTCTTAGAAAGCATAAAAAAATTTCCTTATCGATATGCACTCCCTCCCATACACCAGAACTATCTTTACCCAACATTGTATTTTCCCCATTAGCCAAAATATTCTCATAAACCCCTCTTTTACAATTAACTGGCATACTCCCACAGTTCAGATGATCCAATAATGAAAGCAGCCCAGGATGAATACTCTCCGAAGGTCTATCCTCAGATTGCTTATCATTTTTAACTTTAGTTCCTGCAAGTATGGTAACGCTGCGTCCCAATAGCAGCGAATTAAGTGCTGCAGCACAAGCACTAGACCCAAAGCCAATAATAATTATATTTTGATGTTTAGGCATAGTTCCATTTAAGAAGATTTTCAGAAGAATATCCTTTAGGATCTAACTCGCACCAAGCAATTGAATTTTTAGTAATCTGACAGACTACAATTTTTTTAGACTTAATTCTTCTTCTTTTATCTTTTCTATCTCCAACCCAGGTATAGTTTTCGCACATATCATCATACTTATCATATAGAGGATCCGCAAAAATATATAAATAGCCATTACCTTCTATTCCGTTCTTTGGACTGGTTGCCCACTTTTTATCACTACCAACCAAATTAGTAGGTACTCCATATCCTTCTACTTTCTGACTCCAATTTACTTTTTCCGCACTTACCAGCCAAAGAGTTGAAAACTCTTTTCTTATTCCTTCAACATGTTTTTTACACTGCCGCAAACAATCAATTCTAAAGATTAATTCATTACACTTTAAGCTCCTAAGTTTTTCCATATTAAAGCCTACTTTATCGTCTCGAAGATTTTCAATGTAATCGGAACTTCCAATATCAGTGAAGTTAATCCAATATGTTTGATCATACTTCTCAAAAAAGGGTCCCTGCTCACCATCCCAACCATAAGTAGGTGCTAAACTAACATTAGATTTTACATCAGGATGCGATGAATGATAACCGATTTCATCATCCATCAATGGAATTGCACACGGTGGAACTGTATTATAAACTGGAAGTGGCTTGAGACCTCCCTGAAAAGTTCTGGCCGCATCAGGTGAAGCAACAGGCCACATACCATTTGCAGCTGCACATAATTTCATATCTTCCGGAAAAGGAGATCCAAGCCCAAAAGTAGCCAAATAAGTCCGATTCTTATTATCCCTTGAGTAAGTTGCATCCCAGCCAGGTGCGAAAATAAATGATGCCGTATCACTTAAGAAACTTGTTGCATCATAATCTCTCATCTTTGGATATTTATAAATCTCTTTTTCTTTATAAGATCCATTGAAAGGTTCTGAAACTCCCGCTATAATAGCCAATAAGGTATCGGAAACATCATATTTTATTACATCCTCTAATGTAATCTCTTCAATGAATGTCGGAGCAATACCTTCAATTTCAGGATGCTGAAAATTACGTGTTTTTTTATCATCTGGAAAAGCCTTCCGATCAGTGTAAGGAGCAATTATGTTAGGATTTGCTAGTAATCTACTGACTGAGAGATTCTCATAACCGCCTTCCATAAAACTGCTTGAGCCATTTTCGTCATAGCCAATCAAATCATGACTGTCTGCAAAAGGGAAGAAATCTGGAGCAGAAACAAGTGAAAAAGCAGGAAAAATATGTTGCAATTTCCTTCTTCTTACGGGATCAATTTCATATTTTATAATTACTGAAGCTGTAAGACATCCATCACATATACTATCTTCAAACATAGCAGCATAATACCCCCCTTCATATATTTTTTCATGTGAGCACTCATCATGTCCATAATATTCTTCAATTTGAAAACTAGTGTCATTTACTTTATATCTTATGTTGACAAAAAGAGGGGCATTGCGAGGGGCACCAAATCTTGTCGCTTTATACCTTTTACCTACCCCTTCAGTAATAGCATAATCAAACGCATTTCTATATATCTCATTTTGTAACTTAAGAGATGTATATCGACGATTTGATTCAACAATTGTATCATGAACTTTTGGCACCTTAAAACATGCTGTTTTATGATTTTGTTCTGCAATCCTTATAATTTTTGCCGGTACCGAATTTAGCAATATACTTGAACCTATGCGCTTTAAGCTTACCAATTTAGAATTATGACTTACTAAATCTAAGTTGCCCGACTCATCAGAGCTGCTTACTCTCACAAAAGGTGCTGTAGCGATATCGAAAACACCACAAGGCATGTCAATATCAGAGCGGTCTACTAATTTTTTTAGCTTTTCATTTTTATGAGATTCCATAAATTTAATAGTTCCTCCCCCGATAAATGGATCTCCATCAAAGATTTTTTTTACTGGCTGCAAAAACTTTCGCTGTGTTTTAAATACCAAATAATTACGGCTATCAGAATTTTCTTCACTTATAGCTTTGACCTTGTCAAAGTTTACTTTTTTCGCCAAAAAAAGGCCGTAACGTGCAGGCATAATAGCAATCTCTTTTGCATTTTTGGGATCAATTGGTTCATTTACAAAACTTCTTTTTTGCTTATTATAATTTAAGTCATGTTCACCTATCCTTGCAATACCGCATCTGGAATATACAAATTCTGCATGAGGACAACTCTCTGGTGTTTTAAATGCTGGACGATACTCATAAGAAAATAATGCAAAAACATAATTTTCATTAAAATCATCAGCTTGGATCTGAATATCTTTAAGACAAGTGATATAATTCTCAAGTATCTCTAATTTTTGCAAATCAGGATATTGCTCTATTGTAAAACCAACACCATTAAGTTTTGGTGTTACTCTAGGGCTTGCTAAACCATGATATAATAAACTCATTGATGGAAAACCTGGTTCTATAGCTCTACAACCAGCAAAATCATCGAAGCCAATTACTTTCCCAACATCCAATAATTCTTTATTAAGATTTTCTGCAAGTTCAGCAGAATTAGGATCCAAATTCAGTCCAAAACTTTCTTTAAAGAATTCATTCCATTTATTCTCCTGTAGCCATAAAAGCAGATTAGCAAATTCTTTCTTCAAGTCCGGTATTGCTTCCACAGTAGGAGCATTTTGCATTAATTCAAATAAGCCAACTTCTTTCTCTTCTAATGCTAGTTGCCCAAATGCTGGGACAGTATGCATTGCCAAAGCAGCACCTGCGACAGTTTCTAAAAAAGCTCTACGTTTCATAATTCGCTAATTAATAATTAAAAAAAATCCCACTCAAATTCAACAATCTTAAATTAAAATGGTATAAGTAGACATAATAATTTTAAATAAGTTACCGTTTTTTTTTAATTCATTTTCATTCGAAACGGACTAAAAGGGTAGCTAAGATATCGGCGGTTTCTGCATGCGCATAATGGCTCTGCTCCCCTTTCCCATCCTTCGGGGCTTATAACAATCCGAATTCTATAGCCAGTTACTTGATTCTTGCTTTCTTTTTCCCCGTTTTTCCCTCACAATCTTTAATAGCACCTTTTTTGCATTGTTGGGTTTTTATCATTTGTTTTACAAAAGATAAATCCATGAAGCTTTTGCGAATATGAATTAACATAAAAACTAACAACAATTATAAAAAAACATCATGTCATAATATTATTTTTGTTAAATTTAACAAAATTTAAACATAAAAACCATGAAAAAGTACATTTTATTTTTTATTTCCGCCTTTCTTTTTACTTCATGTAAAGATCGAAATCAAAGTTTAAGTAATGAAAAACCTGTCACTTTAGAAATCACGGACAAGGATTTTTCCAATGTTTTTGCTACAATTAAGGGAGTTCAATTAGATGACTCAAAAGTAGTCCGCTATAATGAAATTACTGGTAAAGATGAGGCAAGCCTTATACCACAACTAGTGACTGAACCATTAGGATGTACAGCCTTACCAACTGCAATTACTCAGTTAAATAGTGGTTCTGGATATGAATATTATAAGTTCACTCAAGAAGGTTCTGCTGAAGCAAGTTTTATGGGTTTTGGAGGAAGTATAGGCAAAAAAGAAATGTTGCTTATTCAAGATTATGTTCGTTATCAAGAAGTAACATGCAATGGAGTTAAAAAGCGCGTAGGGATAGGTTTACGCTGTTATATTCATGTTAAAGGAATTAAAGCATCATTTAAGGGATCCTATGCTGATATAGCTGCTAATGCACAATTAAGTAATATGAGTGCAAATTTTAGTTTAAAATCTTTAGGTTTCGCTATACAAGGAGATTTAATTGCTGATGGCTTAGCTGGTGAAAATGATTATAATGTGGATAATTTCGGAAAGATTGCAATAACTTTTACAAACGTTTTAAAAACTTTAAACAATAATAATACTGGCCTGGTAGTAAGTCCAGTCGAATTGCCATTTAAATAGTATATCTTAAACTTATTAAAATTAAAATATGTTAAATTTCATTTTTTCGCAAAATTTCATTTTTAAATTCAACATATTTTAATCCTCTCAATTTCTAATATTTTAAATGTATTGGAATAATACTTACATATTACGTATAACTACCAATTAATTTACAAATGAGTTCGAAAAGTCGTCCCCTCCTATTATCGAATTCTTTTGCTTTTCATTCTATATGATTGTACATAAAATACAATAGTTATTTTATTTCATTACCATGAAGTATCTTGTCTATTTTGCTCGAATCATACAGAAATATATCTCCCAATTTGGTAAAAGGAAGAACACCTGTCTGGCGGTATTTAATTATTGTATTATTAGAGAAACCAAATATTTTTTTCAAATCTTCATTTCTATAATACATTGGCCTGGTCACTCTATCTTTACCATCAATCTTCGAATCGATTTTTTCCAATCTCATCAACACTGGGTCTAACAATTGCTTCACTTTCATCACAAAAGAGTTTTTTTTTTCTTCAGTACTTTTCATAAGTTAAATTTTTAATTAAATAAATTATAAACTACCAATTGATCAATCTTTCTTTCCGTTGCTGAATTCTAATGATCAATTCATCTAAAAACCTAATTTGCTTCTCTTTATAAGAAAATCCTTTACACTCGGAAAATTGTTTACTAATTGATTTTATACCCACCTGAAAACCTGAATCTCCTGCATATGTAAAATTTTCCACAAGAAAATCCTGTAACCTGGCTCTATTATTTCTTTCGTCTACTGTATCAAAAAACAAAACACCTTCATCCATTAAAAGATAAAAAAGATGTGCCAATTCACTCTTACTATAAATGGATTTACATTTTTTATTAATTTTATTGCAGATCGAAAGATTACTCTTCCCTATCCCATCCTCTTTCACTTTTAATAAATCTTCTAAAAATTTCAATCTGGAATCCAAATTCAAACTATTATTGAAAATTTCAATTATCTCTGCATTTGTCATTATTTCTTGAATTTTAATCTCCATACTATTAGATCAACAGTCAATTTGACAAGATAAAGTCAGTTTCAGTTTCTTTTTACATTTTCTATCTGCTACGCTATATATCGTGATGGTGTCAAAGGAGATGTTCGAATTAAAAAAGAGGAGCAATTACAATATTGCAATTGCTCCATGAAATACTGGTAAACATTTCCTTTTCATTAATCCCTTTACATCCTTTTACTCTTTCCACAAATCACTTTGAAGATGACTTGACTGATTTCAGCGATAAAGGAACAATTAAACAAAGTCCTATACAAGTACAATTTTAATTGTACCCCTTTGTACCTCATCTTTATATCTTTTTTCATCTATCCCTCTATTAAAAAAAGACCACACTGGCCTTTTTTATTTAACAATCATATAACGCTTAAAAGACAAAAGATATTTCAGATTTTATCCTAGTCAAAATACGTTGGGGATAATAAAAATATGCGTTTCGAATTTTAATTTTCAGGAATATCGTTGCCATTTTTCTTAAAAAAAAGCTTCCTTGATTGGTCTAAAAACTCTGCTTCATCAATAGGAAGCAATTCAATTGCAATTTCCAATATCTGTGCGATATTGATTTTTGAACTTACAACAGAACAAGAATCCAAGCCGAATTCATCTTCAGTTGCGTAAATACAAAGTTTCATTAGGTCGGAGATAATGAACATTAAGTGACTATAATCATATACGGTAAATGATACCGTACAAGTATTCTTTTCTTTTTCATTAGGCTTTAATTTTGTAAAATGAGTATTTACCATTTCCTGCAATTCTTGTATTTTTTTTATTCCATTCGTTTCCATATATCATTTATTTAAATTACTATTTACTGCTCTCTCTGCTTTAAATAAAATTGATGTAATTCATCGAGTAATTCAAGTTCTCCATGTGGCATCAGTTGAAGTGCTATTTCCAGCAAACCCAAAACATTTATTTCAGGATTACGAATGGCCCTTGAGATATACGGCGGATCACTCTCCAAAGCCAAAATACTCACTTTAAGTAAGTCCGAAACCATCGAGCTTACATCCTTGTAACCTGAAACTTTTAATTCCAGAGTAAACAAATCCTCTTTTTTTTCATCAGGTGTTAGTTTCGTGAAATAATTGATCCTATTCATTAATTTCAAAAAATCTGTTACCGAATCTTTTTCTTCTATTTCCATGATTTTGTTTTTATGATTTAATTGTTGGTTTACTAATCTTCTTTGTAGCTATTCGCTGCATCATCAATGAGTAATTGATGTATTTCGTCCAATACTTCTAACTCTGCATGGGGAAATAATTGCAATGCAAGTTCCAGTACTGATGCAATATCGATATGCGGATCTTTTCCCAAATCCGAGACATATGGTCCTTCCGTCTGAACAGTATAGGCACACATTTTTATTAGATTAGCAGCTAGTGCAATCATGTCTGAATACCCTGAAACTTTTATTTCAAGAATATGACCAGCATATATATTTTCTGCTGGCTTAAGCATTTTAAAATGATAAGAGGCAAAATGCTTAAAATCTTCTAGGGTTTTAATTTTATTTGTTTCCATGATCTTCAAATATTTCTTTTGTTTTTTTAAGGTATTCCTGAAAAAATCTTCCAATTTCTTTTTTGAACCAATCCAATTTTATAGATGCCAACTCTACCGTTTCCTTACTAATAGGCTCTATTTCCTTATTCCACTGAATTGCGCTACAGGCTTTGTCTAATTGTTTCCGAACAAACCATTCTTCTTCTTTATCAGGATCAAAGGCATTGCCTAGTAAACTGGAAAACATACGGAGGTTTTCCTGTTGTCTTTTGAGACTTTGTTCAATCCTATATTCTCCTGTTAAAAACGAAGAGACACTTATAAACAGATAGCGGAATTGTTGGTGTATATTATAGGCAGCCATCAAAAAATTATGGCTCCGATAGAATCTTAAATCGCGGTCAATAATAAGACTGTACGAAGTGTGAATCTGAAATCTCTTTTTAGTCTTTTCTATCAGTTTCTTAGCATTTATTTTTTCGATATTGACAATGCTTTTGGGTGTTGTAGTACTATATATAAGTTCACTTTCACTGCAATTCATAATAAAAAAAGGATTACCCTCGTTAAGTTCTTCCTTTACGGATGCCTTATCAAAAATTACGAATGAAAATTCTGGATGGGATTTGAAAAGTTTCCATGCATACTCGTAAATATCATCGTAAAAATGGGGGCTGCTTTTACTAATGATAACCGTGATTATACCAATATTGGAAGGCTCTTCGAAGTGCTTTGAAAAATATATGGTGTCTACTTCTATAAACTCTAATAGAAGTTTGACTATTTTCTTTATTTGACTATACTCTGGGTAATCTTTCTGAGTTAAAATATTGTGGTACATAATTTAAGTTTTTAGGATTCTTTATTATACAGATTATCAATACGCTCCAATTCGGCTTCTACAAGTTCACAAGCTCTTTCATGAAATAGATTGCATCTTTTCGCCAGAAGCTTAGTATCTAATAAGCATGATTTTTTCAGATTAGCCCAACGAAGTGAACCTGGATGTGCTTTTAATAAATCAAACAGTTTTTTATCTTCACTGGTTGTTTGTGGAAATATCTCAGAGGTAAGGGGTGTGAATATTTCACAGATTTCAAACAAATAAGCCATTGAAAAATGATCAGGATGATATCCTAAAAACACATTGATGAGTCCTAAGCAGATCTGTTCTACAGCAGTATGCATCATAGATTCCTGAACGACTCCGGTATCCATACAGTCGATTTGATTTTCGCTTCTTAAAAAATTTTTAGCGACTATATTTCTGTTTTTCCAATAGGAGCGTATATAATCAATATTACGTTTTGGAACTTCATCAAAGGCAATATTCTGTGGCATATTTTGATACTCATACACTTTACAGCCTTTGGTTAAAACGGCATGGTAAAAATATAATTGATGTGGCTTGAGAAAATGATTTGATTTCGCTTTATGTACTAACAAAGTAACCGTATAACGCCCCTGAGTTTTAGTTTTCACAATATCACTGATGTCTGCTACTGCATTAGCAATCTTTTCATTTGTAAAAACTAATAAATAGAAATGGGTATGTTTTTCCTTTTTAGAATTGTTTTCCGAAAAAGGATTTAAAACCGATTGATTTTTCTTTCTCTCTCCTAAACAGTAAATACTGCTGGTACCGATACTTTCAACAATAATGTTCTTAACTGTCTGTAAACCTGCATTGCCAATTGTTTTCATAATTTAAATTTTTTAGTTAATACTTGTCCGAAAAATTGTATTTTTGTTTAATACACAGCAAGTAAGCAATAGATTGTACCGTACCGAACCATTCGCAATTGTATCCAACCAAAACTGACTTGTTTTTTACCAATGCATTTTTTTTGACAGAATTTTAAATATCTTTGGACTATGAGCACAGCAACAAAACCGAAACATGTAGGTAGAAATATTAGCCGAATCAGAGAGCTAAGAGGAATGAAACAGGAAGCATTGGCTACTGCAATTGGTGTAAGCCAGCAGTCGGTTTCTAATATTGAAGCAAGTGAAACTGTAGACGAAGAAAAACTAAAAGCAATTGCAGAAGTTCTAGGTGTTTCTGCTGAAGCAATTAAAAACTATAGTGATGAAACGGTATTAAATATTATTTCGAATACTTTTACCAGTCATGATAGTTCAACTATAAATGCAATTAACATTCAACCTAATTTCAATCCGCTTGATAAAGTTGTAGAACTTTACGAGCGATTGGTCCAAGCCGAAAAAGATAAGGTGGAATATTTGGAGAAATTATTAAAGAGTAAATAAACCTTCTATAAAAGATATATATAATTCCAATAAGAGACCTTCGCAAGTCTCTTTTTTGTTTGTAGGATTTAAATCATTTCAATATTTTTTTTGATAAATGAAAACCAAAAAATATCACAATGGATAGCCATTTCTTTACTTCAAGAAACTATTAAATGATTTTTGATTGCTGTAATTTTTTTCAAATCATGTGCAAAAACCTTCCTGAAAACAGTCAGAATTTTGCACATTAATTAAAATGCATTCCTTTGAAAAAGTACGCTCCCTTATTCAAGATATTGTAATTATTTAGGAACATTCTTTTTAGTATTGGTCATAAGGGAGCGTACACTTTCAAAGACGTTTAAAACAAATATTCTTACAGCTTTAATATGTCCTAAAGGCCTTAAAAACATCCCTAGAAGAAATATTTAAGGGCTGCTCAACAGAATCAAAAACTAAATCATCCAGTTTTTTATCTAAGTCATGTCTACGCAAAATACGGGGAGGATTGTTTATGTCAAACACTATTTCTATATTAGCCATATCCTTTGAAAAGTTAAAAGATTGCCACGTTCCTACAATCGGCAAGATGTCCGGTTGTTAAACAACCGATATCTTGCTGCCCCTACACTCGGAACTCGTGGGCAGTGACACTGAAAGGATAAAAAGAGTTTGAAAACAATGAAAATGATAAATAATGGAAACAGAAAATTCAAACAGGACACGCATAATTGGGCTGCGACTAACACCCACAGAATATGCAAAAATCGAAAAGAAATGGAAAGCCAGTACTTGCCGCAAGCTTAGTGATTATGTGCGGCGCAGTATCTTCGACAAGCCTATTGTAACCACTTACAGGAATCAATCTTTGGATGAGTTTATGTCGGAATCGATGCGATTAAGAAGCGAACTGAACAGTATCGGCAACAACTTTAACCAGGCTGTAAAAAAGTTGCACACCTTACAACAAATAGCCGAATTTAAAAACTGGTTAATTACTTATGAGTTGGAGAAAATAATCCTTTTCAACAAAGTAGATGAGGTTAAAAAGCATATTCAAAAAATTGCGGAAACATGGTTGCAGTAATCAAGACAGGACACTCCATCCACCGTATTTTTAATTACAATGAAAATAAGGTAAAGGAAGCCGTTGCGGAATGTATCGGGGCAGGAAATTATCCTATTGACTGTGATAAAATGACACACAATATGAAACTGAACCGCTTGCTAAAACAAGCGGAACTCAATGAAAATGTAACCCGAAACAGTGTTCATATTTCCCTGAATTTTGATACATCGGAAACTTTATCCAAAGAAAAACTGATGGCGATTGCTGATACTTACATGGAAAAAATAGGTTTCGGAAAACAGCCCTATCTGGTATATCAACACAATGATGCGGGACATCCGCACATCCACCTAGTTTCGATTAAAGTTCAGGAAGATGGCAGCAGGATTGACATGCAGAATATTGGTTGCAATCAATCCGAAAAAGCACGTAAAGAAATAGAAAAGACCTTTGAGCTTGTCGCAGCGGAGAGCCATAAAACAAAACAGGCTTTTGAACTAAAACCCGTTGATGCAAGAAAAGTGCAATATGGTAGAATCGATACTAAAAGGGCCATTACAAATGTTTTGACTGATGTGCTTTCCTCTTATAAATATTCCAGCCTTGCAGAACTCAATGCAGTGTTACGACAGTACAATGTTTTGGCGGACAGAGGCAATGAAAATTCAAAAATATTTCAAGCAAAAGGATTGGTCTATCGGATACTCGATGAAAACGGTAAACCTATTGGTGTCCCCATAAAAGCCAGTGACTTTTATAACAAGCCAACTCTAAAATTTTTAGAGGAAAAATTTGCATCCACTCCTACCGATCAAACTTCCGCTAAGAGCAGGGTAAAAAACGCCATTGATATTGCATTTTTAGGCACGAAACTATCGCTTATGGAACTAGTAAAAACACTGGAAAAAGACGGAATAAATACTGTTTTTAGAAAAAATAATGAAGGGCTTCTTTATGGGATTACCTACGTAGACCATACGACAAAATGTGTTTTTAACGGCAGTACGCTGGGTAAGCAATACAGTGCCAAAGCGATTCAGGAACGTTGTGCATCCATTAGTTCAGAGGAACAAAAAAGAAAAATTTTAAATAGTGAAAAATCACAGCGAATCACATTTGAAAAACCTACTTCGGAAATCATTCCAACCCTGTTTGGTAATGATTTCCAGAATGATAAATACGTCGAATCCAATACTATAATAGGACAATTAGTGGATATACTTACCCAACCTGAATATATAGTGAATTACGTTCCATACCAACTTAAAGGAAAGAAGAAAAAAAGACGAGGACAGTTCAATAATCAATAAAACATATAATTATGGCTATACAGACTGGAGAAAACGAACAGGCTTTGAGAAAAATCTTGGATATGACAAGACTAATCAGCATTGTTATTCTAGTGATTCATTTTTATTATTATTGCTACGCAGCTTTTAGGCAGTGGCATCTTGTTAGCGAGTTCAGTGATACAATTCTAGGCAATATCCAAAACACAGGATTATTCAACAATTTTCATAAATCCAAACTTTTTGCCCTTGGTTTTTTAACAATCTCACTAATAGGCACTAAGGGAAGAAAAGACGAAAATCTGAATTCTAAAACTGCTTTTACTTACATTATTACGGGGGCATTTATTTACTTTATAAGCTACCTTTCATTACATCTGAAAACAGAAATGATGCACGAAGCAATTACTTATATAACAATTACTTCAGTTGGTTTTCTTCTAATTCTTTCTGGTGGTACATTACTATCGCGTATTATAAAAAATAGACTTAACGACAAGGATATTTTTAATACGGAAAATGAAACTTTCCCTCAAGAAGAAAGACTATTGGAAAATGAGTATTCCATCAACCTGCCAGCCCGATATCATTTAAAGGATAAGGTAAGAGACAGTTGGATAAACATCATTAATCCTTTTCGGGGATTGTTGGTTCTGGGTACTCCTGGTTCCGGAAAATCGTACTTTGTAATTCGGCATGTAATTACCCAACATATCAAAAAAGGGTTCAGCATGTTTGTTTACGATTTTAAATATGATGACTTATCCAAGATAGTCTACAATACCTTTGAGAAATACAAAGATGTTTATAAAGTAATGCCCAAATGTTACTTTATAAATTTTGACAATATTATGCATCGCTGTAACCCGCTCGACCCCCAAAGCATGGAAGATATTACAGATGCTTCCGAGTCCGCACGAACAATTTTAATGGGACTTAATCGGGAATGGATCAAGCGTCAGGGTGATTTTTTTGTAGAATCTCCTATCAACTTTTTATCAGCTATTATATGGTATCTTAGACGGTATAAAGACGGTAAATTTTGTACGCTTCCTCACGTAATTGAACTCATGCAAGTAGATTACGATACGCTGTTCACTTTACTTAGAACTGAAAAAGAAATTGAAGTGCTCATTAACCCCTTTGTTAATGCTTATCTTAATAATGTGATGGAACAATTGGAAGGGCAAATTGCTTCAGCAAAAGTTGCGATGGCAAGGCTGTCTTCTCCCAAACTCTATTATGTTTTATCTGGAAATGACTTCACTTTAGATATTAATAATCCTG
Organism: Flavobacterium rhamnosi; assembly: GCF_048286515.1. Lineage (NCBI taxonomy): Bacteria > Pseudomonadati > Bacteroidota > Flavobacteriia > Flavobacteriales > Flavobacteriaceae > Flavobacterium > Flavobacterium rhamnosi. Next base: position 44,888 of record NZ_JBLVPS010000019.1, read on the forward strand.
AGGAACCTAAGATTATATGCATGGGTAACAATCCGCAGAAAATACAAATTTACAGCGCAGTATTATCACTATATGTAAACAGGCTTGTAAAGCTTGTCAATAAAAAAGGCAAGATGAAATCCAGCCTGATTTTTGATGAATTTCCGACAATTTACCTTAATAACATGGACAGTCTAATCGCTACTGCACGCAGCAATAAAGTAGCTACCTGTTTGGGCATACAGGACTTTAGTCAGCTGCGTAAAGACTACGGACGTGAACAGTCGGATGTGATTATGAATATCACAGGAAACATTATCAGTGGACAAGTCACCGGAGATACATCCAAACAATTATCGGAGCGTTTTGGGAAGATTATGCAGGATCGAGAAAGCCTTTCGATCAATAGTGGTGATACCTCAATTAGCCGTTCAAAACAGTTGGAGTCCGCAGTACCCCCTTCTAAGATTTCGGCTTTGAGTTCAGGGGAGTTCGTAGGTATGGTAGCTGATGATCCCGATTGCAAAATTAAATTGAAGACCTTTCATTGTGAAATTGTAAATGATTACGAAGCGCTAAAAAAGGAGGAAGATAATTATACAGAAATACCTCTTGTACGCAGACTTGACAACACAATAATACAACGTAATTATTTGCAAATAAAACAAGATATTCAGGATATAATTCATTCTGAAATGGAGCGACTAATACACGACCCAAAACTGGTTAATTTGATAGTAAATAAAAATAAGAGATAATTAGATATTCCGGTACGGTATGGTCGAATCGATACCAAAAGAACCATTATAAATATACTGGATGCAGTACTTCAAAATTATAATACCCAAGCCTCCCGGAACCGAATGCACTACTGCATCAATACAATGTAAGTGCTCGGGGCCATGAAAATTCAAGGGTGTATATCAATAAGGGATTGGTATACCGAATACTTGACGAACAAGCAACAAGATAGGTGTTTAAAAAAGATTCAAAAGATTCTGTGAAAAATATTAAACAAGAGACATGTTGTATATCAAGCAAGCTTGCAACTAACAGCCTCTACGACGAGATTGCTGATTTTCAGCTCACCTTAAGTTTTTTCTTCACGAATAAACTATATCTTAGCAGAGAGAACCCAGTAGTGTTCATCAGGAACCTCGCTTAGTGGCTTAACATCAGTATGTCTAAAAAAAAATCTACCTGTTAATCTATTGTTTATTGCTCATGTCCTGTGATTTAGCTATCACAAAATGCAAGTAAGTAACATCACATAAGAATGGCATACTTTGCTCCGGAATATAGTGTCCACTTTGCGGGTTCTTCATCAATTTTGGTGAAAGGAAGAACCAGGGTCGTTGTCAAAATGGATTGTTACCGCTCAAATGGTTGATAATCCAGCTTTCAAAAATTTTGCTGAAATCTATAAGAGATTATGATGCTGTTAATAATGCCCTGGTTGCCCCATATAGTATCGGACCAAGTTCAAGGCCAGCTAATCGACATAGGAATATCAAACGAATGATGTATGGAAGGGCTCACTTTCAATTATTAAGAAAAATGGTGCTATCCAACTTGATTCTAAATCACCAAAATTGACGAAGAACCACTTTGTGCCGGAATATCACTCGGTTAAAGTATTAACTTCGGAGTAAAGTGACGTCCTTTGCAGCGGAATATCCACACAAAGCAACCGACCGGAGAGAGGCCTATGGATTGCCCGTAATGTTTGTAACGGAAATGTTCTTTGAGAATGAATCTCATTAGTGAAATTTCAATATTAGGTTTTATTTTCTTTTTTAAATAAAAAAACTACAATCTATTTTGGACTGTAGTTTTAGGGATTTTGTATTATTAGATTTCGTATGGACTAAAATACTAACGTTAAAAAACTGATAGAATTTTATATTTGTCCGGTTGCTTGGTTTCAGGAAAACTAAAATCTTTGATTTCTTGAATTATTTTCAATAGCTGTTCCAATAGAAAATATGCTAGTTGAGTTCGGCATGTGGTTTACTACTGAATTTGCTTATTTCTAATTGCAGAGATTCTATAAAATCAGAAAAGTCATCACCTATTTGGATAATATCTTGAGGTATGATACCACGATAGTCAATAAGGTGAATCGATTCCTCTTGATTTTTCTCAGCGTTTAGGTTTTCTTCAATTAGAGGTCTGATATCATTACCGATTTCTTTTACAAATTTAGTAAGTGGCAAAATTTCCTCAATTGATAAATTATATCTATCACCTTTACCTACATAACGGGATATATCTACTGAACATAATGCATATCTGTCATTTTCTTCCACGGCTCTTTGCAATTGCAGTTTACTCATTGATACAGAATTTACAGAGTTCCATCTAGATTTTACTTCAATGAAATAAATAGGGTTACTATCAAGTAATACAACAATATCTTGTCCGCCTTGTATATCTGATGCTTCTAATTTTTCATGATTGACAAATGTAATCCTGTCTAACAGTTCGGCAGACAATTTCTCTCTGATTAATCTTTCGATATTTCTTCCAATCTCATATTTATGTCTGAAATCAGTTTTTTTCTCGGCTTCCTGCTGCAAAACAACGGCTGCTTTATTCAATATGGCTTCAAAATTTTCATTTTGAATTAATTTGCCTAATTTTTTAAGCTGTTCTTCTTTTAGCATAACAATAGAAAAAATATCATCCTTTGTATTTTCATTTGTAACTATTGCTAACATTAAGTTAGCTTTCTTATCATCTAATCTGGGAAATAAATCAGAATACTGTTTATCTCTTAATTTAGATATAATATTTAATATATCTTCTTTAAACGGATGTTCATTAATATCATTAATATCCGTATTAAAGAAAATATTTTCAATTTCTGTAGTAAGATATTTATTAGTTACAAAACGATCTTCAGTCACAAAATCATTAAACTGTTTATATATAAGAGATGACCTGATATCGTCTTTGGTAACTTTATTGAATAAATCCTTTATTTCTTCTGATACGTTTAGATCTTTTTTTAAATCGTTAATGCTTTTTAGTTTATTTACTTGGTTTGGATATATTTTTGACACTAAATAAACTTCTTTTAAACTATCTTCATAGCAGTTAGCTATTTCTAATAACAGTAAAATATTATCTTTCACCCATTCATCATCATGAAGTTGAAGAAGATTAAAGAATACTTTAACCAATATTTTTCTTGCTGAACGGATATCTAGATTTTCTTCTTGTAATTCAAGCCTAGGCAGATAAATTAAATCATCTTCTAACGAATAATATTTGCTTATGATTTTAGTAAGCTGAGATGGTTTACTTTGTGATTTTAGATTATTATTTAGTTTGCAATAATTAAGCAGTGTTGTAAAAAAAACATACTCTAATGTTTTAATCTCATCAAAATCGATTTCATGAAAATGCCCCTTTTTAAGTTTTTCAGGCATACAAAATAAATCTAAAGCTTGCATTTCATCCAATCTTGTTTTTACACGATTGGAAAAGTCTTTTCTATTAAATTTTTCAAAGTGAAATTCGAAAATAAAATCTTGATGTACTAACCTTCCTATAAAATGAGGTATTAAAATTTTTCCAAAATCAATTAATGTAGAGGTTAAATTTTCAGGTGATAACAGGGCAGAAAGCAGACAAAATTCCCCATCCAAGTTTGGAAGTAAAGTGTGTTCAGAGAATAAATATACCTTATCATTGGCAATTAAGTTATTATAATAATTTTTTAAAATGGATTCATCGAACTTGGAGAGGTTTTCATTTGATATAAATGAAACTAAATCCTGATGTCCTATAAATTTGACATCATCATTTGTCCATTCATTAACAAATTTACTCCATAGAATGATGTCATTTTTTACAGGTATATTCTGATAGAAAAGAGAAGCTATTTCATATATTTCTTCAAAAACTTCAGGGCTAGCTAACAGTTCCTGATTAAAAAAGTATGCTTCGTCTACAGTCTTAAAGCCTTCTAAAGTCCTTACAATAGGTAATTGCTTTAATTCTTCTGTCCACAGTTCCTGTAATTCTTCGAAATATTCATTTAGAAAGCTATTTTCTGAGGTTCTTTTGAAATTTATTTTAGCATATAATAATGGGTTGGAAACGAGAAGAACATTACTCTTAAGAAAACTAAAAATTAGTTCAGAAGCCTTTTTAATAATCCTTCTGTTTGCTTCCTCTTGATTTTTAACCTGATCTTTATTACTCTTTAAATGAATTCCGTCTCTTGGTTCAGTAGGTAAGAATTCATTGCAATTAATTATAAAATTTAAACCAAAATTCTCAGAACCCACCAATGGATAATACAGAAATAACCTTGCCATACGATCCGAGAATTGTATTAACTCCAACTCTGCATTGATGGGTAAGATAACTTCAATCTGGCTATCCTCGTCAATAATTGAATATAAAATTTTGTTGTCTCCATTTCTGGAAATTTCGGTCTTAAATAAGTTAATATTTTTGCTGTTAGGTATAGAACCTTTTTTTGTTCTCACAAAAATAGTTTCTATACCGTTTTTGTCTTTTATAGTTACTTTTTTTAACCTATTATTAATTGTGAGTACTATTGGAACATAATCCTCCAAATCTGTACTCGATTCAGTTATATAATTTATTTCTTGTTCTGTTTCAGGAAGATAAGTAAACGTTGTTTTATTAACAGGACTAGAAATAATGGTACCCTCCTTAATAAGCTTGTAAACATTATCCTTTTGTAACTTAATATTAGCACTAAGTCCTTTCCATTCCTTTGGACTTCTATCAACTGAAAAATCTTTTATTTCAAAAAAAGCACTGTCAGCTCCTAATATTGAATTGATTAAAAATTTTCTCCCAAAAGTATGTGTTGTCAAAAAACCCGTACCATACTTACCCACTTCTCGCAAATCAGATTCTTCACCATATTTACCGCTGACCTGCTTAATTAGAGAAATTAAAGCTTTTGTCGTAAAAGGTTTACCGTTATGACTAAACGAGAAATTTTCTTTACTATAGTCAATAACTACTTCACAATCATTTGTTAAATCACAAGCATTTTGAACCATCTCCCATATTGCTCTATTTGAAGAAAAGTTATTGAAATTTTCAAAGCCACGAATCATTTTATCTGCATGTTGTTTCAAGTCAGATAATTCAGACTCTAACTCTGCATTTTTCAGAATTATATCTCGATTTATTTGTAATGATTTTTCCATTTTATACTGATTAATTGTTTAATGTTATTTATTTGTAAGTATCCCTTTGGGTTAAATCGCTACTATTAATATCTTTTTTGTTTAAAAAATTTACGCCATTATTTCTTACAAAAATACATTAAAGCAATTTAATAAAAATGAGAGAAACCGTAAAGGGGAAAATAAATCGAATTATCCAACTATATACTTGTAAGACCCAATTTTGTAAGAATCTATTAGAAGCCGCTTTATATTTATGACTCAGTAATAAGAATTAAGACAATAATATACTTCTATAACCCAAAGATAAAAATCAAACCGCTTCCGTGGTTTTTTTGTTTTATAGTATTAAAATAACAATTCATTTGATTTTTTTTCCGTAAAGCCTATGGGATGTAAATCCGAGTGTTATCTTCAAGTTTTTTTATACCTATCAAAAAGCCATTTAAATAGTTCTATATGCAAAAAGTCAATAGCGAAGATGTTTTAGGTATGCAGAACTAATAATATTCGCTTATTTCTAAATTTTGATTGAAATAAGGGCAGTATTATTTTGACGTTTCGCATTAAGTTATCAACAAAACGCTGTTGATAAAGCAATCGAAAAAACAAGTAAAGAACACGAATAAGTAACGTATTTACTGGTATTTACAGCGATTTAAGGAATAACAAAAAACATACAAAAATAGTCTTGTGTGTTTCTTTAATCTTTTCTTGTGTGTTTTGTGTTTGGTTATTTAAAAATACTTCATACATTTGTAAAAGAAAAATGCCTAATCCACCGTCGAAAGTTAAGATTAGGCAATTTTAGGAAAAAATAGATTCGCATTTGCGAACGGCTATTTTATTGTACAAAAATAAGTATTATATATTGTTTAACCTAATAGAGAACGAAGAAAATGGACATTCTAATTGAACTTTTAATAAATGAGCGACAAAAATTATCTAAGAGAATAATTGAAGTCGATAAAAAATTGTCTGAGTTGGGGTATAGTTTACACGGATTGATTCAAGACAATATTAATGATTCTGATTCCGTTCAAAATCCTAATAATGAAACGGATAAAAGTAGATATTCCAACTTTAAAAAAGATGGCAGTATTAGAGAGCAGGCGTTGGAAGTGCTAAAGACTGAAAATAGGTTTTTATCTAAAAAGGAGATAGTTGAAATCATTTTGCCTTTTCATAAATCAAGAGGAATTGAAAAATTAACTTCAAGAGTTACGTCTGAACTTTCTAATGCAAAGGAAAAAATAGAAAATCTTATCGCGTATCAGTTTTCCAGTTCTAAACAATCTTTTGTCTGGGGAAATAAAAGTTGGTTAGACGAAAACGGTAAACCTAAACCGGAACATATGTATAAAATTGATGAAAATAAAGAACAAACTAAAATATTTGAATTTTAGTATTAGCTTGTAAATAATCCTGATAAGGAGGGTCAAACGTAAAAACCCCGAATGCTACAACATTCGAGGCTTTGTCTTAATGAAATAATGTAACATTAAAATCACTAAAAATGGCTACAAGAACCGTTATTATTAGAACTGTCCCTATACGGGTACAGGTTCAAAGAACTGTAAAGGTCACTACAACCGTAACAGTTAAAAGGGTGCGCTAACATCCTTTAATCCGTCCGCGAGGGATGAAGGGCTACCAAACGAGCATCATTAGCTAGCAAAGGAGGCGGGACATTCGATTATTGATTAGCAATAGGGAAAACTTTTCATACGAGTAAAAGCCTATTGCGTTACTGCCGAAAAGGGGGAGCTTCACAAGAGTGTCCCTCTTTTTCATTTTGCAAATATATAGAAAAAATGTTTTACAAAATTAAAAATGTAATTTTATCACGAAATAATTACACAGATACTTGATTTTGTCAAAATATCGATTTATATCATCAAATAAGACTACTATGAAAACCACTAAAGATTTAAGAGATTCGACAGTTGATATTTGCGAGCAACACTTAGCTGCTATTCGCTGGAACGGCACGCCTGAATGTCCTTATTGTTATGGAGAATGTAAATATTTAAAAGGAAAAGATAAGTCGTATAAATGTTATGATTTGAAAAAAATTCAGCGTTAAAGTTGGTACAATTTTTCAAGATAGTAAAATCTCATTACGTAAATGGTTCGTTGCTATTTATTTGGTAACTTCACATAAAAAAGGAATTTCATCTTGTCAATAGCAAGAGATTTAAAAATTAGTCAAAAATCAGCTTGGTTTATATTACAACGTATTAGAGAGACATACAACCCAACAGACGGGGAAGTATTCACGAATGAAGTTGAAATTGACGAAACTTATATAAGAGGTAAAGAGAAAAACAAACACCAAAACAAAAGAACAGCAGATAATCAAGGACGTAGTGTTAAGACCAAAACACCTGTATTGGGCATCTTGGAACGTGATGAAAAAGTTTATGCAATTCCTGTAAATGACACAAAAAGAGAAACATTGATTCCGATTATGGTAGCTAAAGTTGAGGCAGGAGCAACTATTTTTACTGACGAATACAGAGCATATTCAACATTGAAAAATGATTACAACCAAGATTTTTTTAGATATAATGCAAATGAATATGTAAGCGGAAATGTACATACTAATAACATAGAAAACTTTTGGTCTTTATTAAAAAGAGGTTTAGATGGTATCTACCGCCATGTAAGCGATAAATATTTAGGTCGTTACGTGAATGAATTTACATTTAGATATAACAATATAGTATTATCAGAGGGAAGTAAATTTGATGTAGCTTTGGCAAACGGAACAACAAAAAGATTACAGTATAAAACATTAATAAATGGATAATAAACCAAGAAAGAAAGGCGACATACCAAAACCTAAAGAAGATGTACGGATTGAAAAGGATAAACCTAAATTCAGTTCCGTACTTTCTGCTATTGTAAAGCCAAAGAAAAAAGACGATGAAAGCACTAAGTAAGTTATATACTGCTAACATCGATAATATGGTAGTTTTGTTCTCTACTAACCTAAAAGAGTTTGCGGAGGCGTTAATATTGATTGAACCTAACGCAGATACTTATTTCACATATCGCAGGAAGTTTGAGAAAGCAACAGAAATCGTATTTATTGGTAAATCTGGCAAAAAATATATTTTACAAGAGGTTTACAACAACAAAAAGTCCGTAGGATTAAATAGAGATGCTTCTGTAAATTCAGCAAAAGAAAATTAACGATATTATAAAATTGTCCAAAAAGGCAGTTTATTAAGGATTTAAACTGTTGGGTCGGACAAGTATGTAATTGCCAAACAAAATTGCAAGCTAGATAAGTAAATTTTGTCGTTGAATGATTTCATTTTGTATTTTATTAATGCATGAATCCAGATCTTTTTTTACTTCCTTACTCCAAAAACGGATTATTTTCCAGTCTTGTGCCGTGAGGTAGTTGTTGACCTCGATATCTCTCTGAATATTCCTTTCTATTTTCTTCTGCCAAAACTTGGTATTGGATTTGATACGGTTTTTTTGAGTTGCCCAGTCCTTGCCGTGGAAAAATTCACTGTCCACAAAAATTGCGATTTTGTATTTTTTAAAGGTCAGATCTGGCGTGCCAAAAACTTTCCGATTATTCTTTCTATAACGATAACCCAAATGCCATAGCGCTTTTGCAAGACGAACTTCGTCTTTAGTATTTGTACCGTGAATGGAACTCATGATTTTCGAGCGTTGTTCCGGAGTAAAACGATCCATAGCAGTTCGAATTAAAACGTTATCAAAGGGAATTTATTTCACATAAATCACCTTTCTGACATAGGTATTATTTAGCCAAAAACATTGTTTACTGTACACAGTTGCATTTGATTTTTTGTCGATTATGGGTAAAGGAAATGTATGGGTAGAATCTGTTGCGTGAGGTCTAACATGACAAACTGTACTCTCGGATATTTTTGGTAAATTATTTAATTTAATAGGATTACCTTTTTTAGAAAGTCTTGTATCTCCATTCTTATTTCTACCATAATCTTTGAAGATATTGCCATTTTGAATCAAACATTTGGTTTTTAGCCAAACTTTTTTCACCTCTTGAATATCATCATCAGGCATACTCCAAAACTTAACCTTTTCTAAAAAGTACTGCGTCCCATCATTTTTAAAAAAAATAAATAAAAATTTACTTTCGATTATTTCCTTAAAATCACTTGTTCTCCAACTTTCATTATATATTTTTTCAAATTCAAATGCAGGAAACGAAACGGACTGCTCAATTGATCCCTTGGATTCTACTCTTATTGTCTTAACTATAATCCCCGCTTTTTCGAACTCTTCAATTTTTTTGCCAAGTTCAATATTTAAAACTGCATTTGTAATTCTAGAGTAAAAATTTTTAGATGATATATCTAATTCTATATTTGAAATTTCAGATATTTCCTCAACAGTTTTTCCGTAGTAAGGCCCGAATTTGTCTATGACAATTTCCTCAATAGATTTCGCTTCAAGTTGACTTAAAGACGTAATTAATTTACCGTACTTTTCTTTAGTTTCGCCTGCAATAGACGCAATGATATGATTGACATAACTTTGTTTGAAAGAATAAGCTCGTTGCTTTGCAAGAACTGCACAGTAGGGTTGGCGTCGTACTGTTTTAGCGCTAGCACCTTTGGTACAAGCGCCTAAATAAAAAGTATCACTTTCTGATAGCTCATGTGCTTCGCCATCTGTAATTTTTTTATTAATCGTTTCCCAATCTCTTTTTATAATTTCTAAGTCTGTTAAAGGAAAAGACCATTCACCAACAAGCTTTATCTCATAATCCAAAATATCATATCCGGCTTCGTGAAAGTAGAAAACCAATAATATGTTTGCATTCTTTTTATAAAAATCGCTATTTATAAAGTCCTGATTGACAACATTGATATAATCAATAATATTAAGAACTAATCTTTCCTTCGAACGATAGTCATCATTATTATTTTTTTTCAAAGGAGAGCTTTTTAATTCCATTCCCACTTCAGAAAAGTCTGGCTCAGATTTTGAATTGGGCTCATAACCGAAATAAAATTTCTCTAATACCTGACCAAAATTACCTTTTCCCGAATAAGAATGTTCTGCAATAGAAGAATGGCAGACTTGTTTTAAAGTTTTACTTTCTAATCTTTTAGCATACTCTATAATTGAGTTTTTTTCGTTTGGATTGTAGCTCATTTTTTTAGTCATTACCGTCTGCTGTAATTTGAAAATCTAATAAATTATCTTCTTCATTGAAAGAATATGTAACAAGTTTGACATCTTTCCAATCAGCTGCAACAGAAGGGCGTACGCCATGAATATATTTTCTTTCAATTATTTCTTTAAAAGTTTCCAAAGCATTATCAGTATATCCAAAACCAATCATGAAAGCTTTAATCATGCTATAGTCTCCAAATGCATATTCATTTTTTATCCAATCAACATATTTCATAAGCTGTAAAATATCTTGTGAATTAACTATGCCTTTTTTTATTTCGATAACCAGAAAGTGAGAAATTGTAGGTTTTTGATTTTGAATATATTTATATCCGAAAACATCCATTTTATCCATATAGTCAATTGGCTTGAAAGGTGACGCAATAACTTGATGAGATAAATAGTCCCAGTTACCAAATACATCGATAGTTGGTTGATGTTGATTTGATAATTGATAAATGAGGGAAGCCTCAATAGCCATCTCATGTCTTAGGCTAGCATCCGCATTAGTTATCGTATTTAGAAAAGGGGCAATTGATAATCTATAGTAATCGTTGTTTAAAGTTTTTCTTTGTATTTCTGAATGAAAATCAACATACCTACTTTCAAATATATTATCAGGATTAGGATTGTCTATTGCTTCAAGATTTCTTCTTAACAAAATATTTTTAAAAGCCTGATTTTCTTCTTCAGTAAATTTTATGAAGCTTAATTTCCAAAAAGCTCTTAAAATCTTAAATTGATTGGGCGCCGATGACAGTATCTCATCCATATCAATACCATTACTAAAAAAATTTGGTAATGGTTTGAAACAACAAATAAATCTCAAATTTAAACTTTCATCAGACCCAAGATCTAATAAAAGAGAATCACTAATTTCAAGGTAATTTTGGTTTATAGGAGAATTTGCATTTGGATAATTCAAGAACTTACATTGATTATTTATATTGATGAGAAATCCTATACCATAAATTTTTCGTTTTATAAAAAAATAGATATTATCACCTTCTTTCATAGAGCTATAATCGGCAAAAGTCCCCTCGTGATGAACTTTCCAATTATTTTCTGGGTTTGTTAATTTTGTTGAATACACACCATTATTAATGCATTCTTTTAATGAATCTTGATTATCTAAACTGAAAAGGTATCCTGCCATTTATTATCTTTAATTTTATTTTTTAAAGATATAGCAATTTTCTCAATAACTCCAACGACTAAAGCATTACCCATAAAAAAAGCGCGTTTAGTATCTGTAATTCCATTAAGTTCGGTATGATTATCAGGAAACATATTTAATCGTTCCAATTCAACTGGGGAGAGCCTTCTGTAGCCTTTCGAAGTTTGGATAACGTGTTTAAAACGGGAAGCCGATTTACCACCTTCACCAGTAATGATGGTTCTTGAAGCTTTATCTAAAGAATCAGGAAATATCATACCTCCTTCGCTATAGTTATATTCAAAACCCTGAGAATTTTTCCTCATCTCTTTTTTTGCACCTTTGAGATAAAACCATTTATCAAGTTCATTCTCTTGGATATAGAAATCTTCTGTCACTTCTCCATTCTGAATGATATCTCTTAGAATAGTAAACTTGTTATCGTAACTAGGTTTAGTCTTTATCGTGGTTACAATTCCATCAACCATCATACCAGTATTCTCAAACATTCCTTTCTTTCCGTTTTTATTGAAATTTTCAGAAATTTCAACAATATTAGCATTTAGTTTGAATCGATTAGGAAATAATAAATCGTCAGTTAAAATCGGGAAAGCTTGTGCTAAAGTACCATCTTCTACAATCCAATTATTTGTGTTACTGTTTTTAATGTCATTGTAAAGCGTGGTAGTTTTATGATAAGCCAAAATAAAAATTCTTCTTCTACGCTGTGGCATTCCATAATCAGCAGCATTTACAACACGCCATTCCACGGCATAACCAAGATCATTAAGGCTTTTTAAAATAATAGCAAAGTCTCTTCCTCTTTGTCCAGATGGAGAGATTAAAAGTCTATCTACATTTTCTAAAAAAAGATATTTTGGTTTGTTTTCTTTTTCACTTAATATCCTGTGAATTGACCACCACAAAACTCCTTTTTTTCCAATTAAACCTTTAGAGTTTTTTAGAGTTGTTGCGACAGAGTAGTCTTGACAAGGAAAGCCTCCCACTAATAAATCATGATCTGGAATATCTGACACTTCAACTGTAGCTATGTCTTTATTCACGTGCTTGGCTTTATCCCAACGATTTTCATAGACCATCGAAGCGTGTTGTGCTTTAGTAGAGGGTTCAAATTGGTTACTCCATACCACTTCGTAAGGAGATTCAAAATCCTCTCTGTAATTTGATGATGCAGATTTTCCTTTCCATCCTTCTAAACCGAGTCTGAATCCACCAACACCAGCAAACAATTCGGCTACTTTAATACTATTTTTCATTGTGTAAGTTTTTTAGGTATTTTGCTTTTTCTTCAGCTAGTTTTAGAACTTCTGCAATATTTTCTTCCTCGTAAATTGTACTTGCGATTTTATCACTAAGCCAACTTGTAATCAATTCATTTTTATCTAAAACAAAAAACTTAGCAAATTTTTCAACTTGATCTTTAGAAGGTTTTCTATCCCCCCGTTCGAATTTGCTGATAATTGCCTGGTCAATATCAAGAGCTGACGCTACCTGTCTTAAAATAAGACCTTTTGATTCTCTTGCCACCCTAATTTTATCTCCAAATGTTTCCATAAGACATATTTTGTTTTGACAAAAATAGTCAAAATAAATTAAAAAACAAATATTTATGCTTGTTTTTAATTTGTATTTAGATATTTTTGAATCCTATACCTAAACATCTATGCTTGGGATGTTACGTTCAATCGATGCTAAAAAATACATGATTCAGAAGAGCGTTTAACATACTAAAAAAAACTGATGTTAATGATTTTTCCCTCATGCAGGTTTAGTAAGGTCACTTATACCCAGAAATATTCAAAATAAAGAAGAATTTAAAAATATACTTTTAAACACATATAATAGGTAATTTCACAATAAATTACTGTTTCTATGAGGTTCTGTCGCAGCTGTGGAGCATAAATCTACTTATTAGTGTTTTTCGGTTGGTTATGCTACCAATGAACAGAATGATTTAAACATAGTTATACCAGTGTTTCTTTCTTACGTTCTTTTAGCTGATTCAAAATTTTCAAATCCTAATCTATTTAGAATTCTCCACTTGATAAAACGATGATTTTGTTCGACAATGCTGTTCAAGTATTTACATTGCCGGATCACTATTTTAGCAAACAAACGCTGATTATAAACTCTGATAGCCCCTATGTTAGATCCACTTTTGTCAATGTTTATAATGCCTGGTTTACCATTATTACCAATTGCCTTAATTAAAAAAGATTGGGCACTCATCCTTTGTCTTCTCTTGGTTAATAGGAAATCAACTGTATTACCTGATTTATAAACTGCTCTGTACAAATAACACCACTTACCCTTAACCTTTATATAGGTTTCATCCATTCTCCAACTTTTTCCAACTCTTAGTTTTCGTTTTTTCATTTGCGCCTCGATAAAAGGACTAAACTTGTACACCCAACGCTAAATTGTGGTAGGATCAACCTCAACTCCCCTCATTTTCATTATTTCGGCAACATCTCGATAGCTTAAGGTAAATCTAAGTTTGAAATATACAGCTTATAGAATAATAGATTTTGGATAGCAGTGACCTTTGTTATTCGTAGATTGAATGTTTTATAAGCCCCAAAGATAAAAAGTTATTGTCAGATGCGACAGAATCCTTGAGCGAACCCACTAATGGATTTTTAATACGTTCTTTCGAAATTTCAAAAATACCTTCGCAAACTTGTAAGTTTTTTATTGGACATTTTATGTTTCTATGCTGTACCGATATTATCATTATTTAATTTTGTCAAACTTAATTCGCATCATTTATTTTAATTATCAATTTATTAAACACTCCATTATAATTTCCTTGAATTCTATCTAATTTAATTTTTGTGGCGGCAGAAAATGACACTGGACTATTACCCCGGAAATTTGCAGAATATTCCGCAGAGTTGGTTATTAATTCTCTTAAATCAACATGAAACGAATTTAAATTTGGTTCCGATATCTTATATATATCAGCAATGTCAGTAAGAAGATGGTCTTTTTTTATATTGAGTAATTTAAATGCTCTTAGTGTTTCTTTTGGTATCAGTCTTTCTCCATAGATATCTTTAATATATTCATTATACTCTGCTCTAATATCTTTTACTTCAGATATAAAATGATCCTTCAATACTCTTTTGTTTGCCAATTTATTTTGAATTGTTTGTACTATCCAAAGTGCCAATAGAGAATTAACAATAATCCCTAGAATATCTATAAAATTAGAGAAATCTAATGTAAAATTAAATGAAAATATAAATCTTAAGGCGTCTCCCATACCTCTTTTTTAATTTCACCATCAACAAGCCTAAACCAAGGACCATGTAGTTCAGTTACAATGGGTTTTTCATTATTCTTTCTTCTTGTTTCCCATTCCTTAAAAGTCTTTTCTTGCAACATTTTTGTCCAATGAGGCTCATCATTCGAAATTATTTTTATTAATCTTGAAACATTCGCTAAAGTAAAATCATAAACTAAGTTTCCGAATGCTTCATCTAAAAATGAGGATGCATATGCATCGGTTCCGTCCAACTCAACGATTAATCCTTCCTTATTTTCATATGCTTTTTTAAAAGCATCGTTAAGAATTTTATGATAGTATTCTTCACCTGAAAATTCGCTCACTGAACAATGTCTTAAGCCAGGATATTCATCAAAGTCTAATACTTTAATTTTCGACATAATAATTTATTGTGTTTATAATGCAATCCTCAGTTAATTCCCATTGATACATGGTTCCTTTAAATCTTGGAGTACCAGGAGAGAATGTGAAAGACCCATCATCATTTTCAAAATGTAAAATTACATTATTTGTTAATACTATCAAGTTTTTTATGGTTCCAAAATCAGAATTTACTTTGATAGCCGGTAAGCCTTTATTTCTATTTTCTTCTTGAGTGCTTGAACCATACTTCTGAGTAAATGCTCCTTTTAAAATTTCTAGCTTAGATTTCATTTTGATGAGATTTCCCATAAGTGCAACATTATTAATATATAAGGTTTCCAAAATACCCTTTCCAACATCAGTCACTGTGAAAATTACTTTCTTATTTTCATATTTTACTCCTAAAAGCCATTGTTTATCTTTCGTCTTTGCATGCTCAATGCTGTTTCCGCATATTTCTAAAAGAATCGTTTTTAATGGCTTTATATTTTTCTTTTCTCCCGTGAGATGTTCAACCACGTCTTTTATTAATTCGCTTATGTTCTTACTCTCTTTTCTTGATAATTTACCAGAACCTTTCTCAAAAAAAATGAATTTAGATTTGCTTTGTTTTGCAAATTGTCTATTTCTTTCATCGACCATATGTGTTAAGAAACCAGATTCAATAATGTATTTTTTACAATCTGGATTAACAGGAAAATCTCCTCTCAAGGTAATTTTTTTGCTTTTCAAGTCATCACTAATTGCTATTAAAACACTAATTGTAGCGTAATCAATTAGCTGAACATCAACTAAAGAAATGATAACCTGTTTTTGTTTATTATGATAAAATATATTTTCATGTGACCTTACATCTCTAAAAAAATTTAAACAATAAATTGGATTATCAATTAGCCTAAAATCCTTAGGTGCATAAAGAGGAAGAGGTTCATTTTTATTTTTTTTATAATTATAGAATAGCTTTCGTTGATTATCCCGATCCCTTTTTTCTTGAGTATTAAGCTTTCTTTTTATTCTATTTTTCCTATCAAGTTTTCGTAATTTACGTTTATGATATTCCCTAAAATCAGGTGTCGTATAAAGTTTCTTCATTTATAAATAAATATGAAAGGTAAATATACAGTATATATCCTACTTTAATTAATACATACTAAGAAAGTATAATCTAATAATTTTTTCAGCTAGAATCATTTTAGAATAATAATTCATCAAAAAATGAATGTAGTGTTTTTTATCATCACCGTTTTCAGTATCGCTTTTATCATTTAGAGGTACTTGTCAGCTGTTTCATGTTCCCAACGGTGCTTGTTTGATTTGGAAATTTTGGTTTTTATCGGATTGGGTAAGTTATCCTATAATCCGTTTCGGATGTAATGTTTGACATTGCTGTCCCATGAAATGCGAGAAGATGCATAATTCATAAAAAAATGCGACATAAATAGTCTTACAATTGTATGAAATTAAAAACAATAGGAAAGTATTTGCACGGAATACCAATCAAAATAGAAAAAACCAATACCAAAACTTACTCTAGCATTAGGCTTTCCTTTTTCTATTCCAAAAGCATCGGACATCTTAAATTACTCAACAACACCATAACCAACTCATTTTCAACTGTAGTTCCTTAAATAGAACGCTTTTTTATAAAAGAATCGTGTGAATAGCGGGGTGGCGCGGTCTAACCGAAATCAGTGGCACAAATCGAACCGAATTATCCAAATGATTATTAATCAGTCTTTTTTTTTGATCTAGGTTAACAGGCTGAAAAAAGAAATGGTTGACTTTTAATTATTAATAAAAAGGATGTTAACCAAGTCGATTCTAGATCACCAAAATTGATGAAGAACCTCTTTGCAGCAGGATATCCAATTGCTTATTCCGGTGAAAGTGTACTAAAATATCCAAATGTGACAAAACGTATGTTATAGCAAGCGTTTTTTGTTAGAATAATTGTTCAAATAAAAACATTTCCAGTGATTCAGCATCAGAATTTATTTCTTTAGAATATTTATGCATTAAAGAATTGTACATTTTGTAATGAGAAAATTTTGATGAAGGAGTAATTTCTACAATTTCAAAAATCTCTGGTAATGGTGTCAATTTCACAAGTGATTTAGCTACACGTATATCATAAATTAGGGCATATTCTTTATAATCACAAGCTTTTGTAGCAAAGTATAAAATTTTTGAAATATAACTTATATTGAGTCCTTTTATTAATTTTAAACTTTTGTATGCTAATTCTAAATCAATATTATAAACTGCATCAAAAGATTTTTTAATATGTGTTTGATTTACTTCTTCGGAGATATAGTTGTTAGTTCTATAGGTCCCATATCCAGTATCCGCAAATCCCCAAATCATAGTTAATAAAAATGGTGTTTCCCAATTTAATTTTCCAGAATAAAAAAGTTGAAAGGAGTTTATTATATCTTGTCTTGAAATTTCTAAATTTTCAAATTCTGTAATAAAACTAGTGAATTCAGGATTTAGTTTTCCCCATTTAGAGGTGTTATATTTGAACTTCGAATCTACTAAAGGTCTTAACTTTTATATTGTTTCTTGATATTTTGAAATGTTCATTTTTACGTTTTTTTCAATAGTGCTATAACCCTAACTTTTGAGCAGGTGAGGATTTTTGGAGTAGATTATTTTCTACCTAAACGAAGATATCAAAATAAACGATAATTCTGCTAAAGCCCCACTTGCTCAAAACAGTTGCTACCTCTGGCCGTTTATGATATTACTCAAATTTTCCATTTCCAACCAAGGTCTTTTTTTGTGAACCATTTTGTGACAATTTGAACAAAGCATTGCAATTTCCTCGGGCTTTGTTTTGTGGTCAGTTTTCATTTTGCTTACAGGAATAGTGTGATGAGCTTCAATAAAATCTTTTCCAAGACTTCCATATTTCTCTTCAAAATCGAAATGACAAATATGGCAAAAAAGTTTACCATATTTATTTTTAAAATTTTGTTTTGCGATTTCAATGACTTTAGAGTTTCGCTCTCTTGATTTATGAATTCTCTCTACAATTTTACCTTCTGGGAATTCTCCTAAGAGTTCTTCATTGTCAAGAAAATCTTTTTCTAATTTTAAAAGCCAGTATTTTCTTTGCACTCCAAATGCTCCTTTTTTTCTAGGCTGTAATCCTAAATTTTGACAATATGCAATATATTCGTTTTCCAGTTTCTCATAAAAAAAAGGATTTGTTTCTAAAATATTAATAATCATTTCATTCGTATTTCTTCCATCAGTTTCTGATGGAAT
Organism: Flavobacterium rhamnosi; assembly: GCF_048286515.1. NCBI lineage: Bacteria > Pseudomonadati > Bacteroidota > Flavobacteriia > Flavobacteriales > Flavobacteriaceae > Flavobacterium > Flavobacterium rhamnosi. The sequence goes on from NZ_JBLVPS010000019.1 coordinate 63,336, forward strand.
ATGTTTTTCTAAACTATTATTTATATAGCCTAAAAACTTACTTGGAGCAAATCTAATTTCATTTTCAATTTGATATGCAATAAAACAAGTTCCACGTTGAATAAACTTTGAAATTTTCAATTGTTCATCTGAGGTTCCGTCTGTTAAATAATTTTCGACTGTTTTTATATTTTGTAAAATTTGCTCTAGATTTGAAATTAGTTTCATTTGATTTTTTTATGTGTAATTTTTTCACGGTTTCAGATAACATTTCCTTGCTACAATTGATTTCTAATTTTTATCAGGTCTGAAACCTACAATTTCAAAAGAATCAAGTTTATTAAGTCCTAAATTTTGTCGGATCCCATTTATAATTTTTTCTTGGTATTCCTTATGCTCTTCTTTTGTTAAAGGAATTCTTGCGTTTCGACCGCTTTTTGTCACTTCATTATAATACTCATTCATTGCTTTAGCAGAGTTATTGTCGCCATAAATTGCTAATTTTATTGATGCCTTTTGCAAAGCTTCAAATTCTTCATTCCCTTGATTGTTAATCATATTTTGTAAAGCAATTAAAATTCCGTCATAAACTGACTTTTGATTGGCTAACAAATCCTTTTTTAATTCGAATTGAAATTGATCTTTAGTTTTAAAATACGTGAATATTGTAGGAATAAATGAACCTACTAAAGCAGAACTAGCTGAAATTATTGCAATTAATATTTTATCATCCATTTATATGATTTTATTCGTTAGTAATAACCACTGTTCCATATCTTAGCGACGTGCAGCGGAATATCCTCATACTTGAGCCTCTTTGTATTTTACTTCAAATTCCTTTCTTTCTAATCAGTGATTATTGGATCAGTTCATTTTCCGGAAGGGCTTCAATTATTAAGAACAAAAAGTGCTATCTAAGTTGATTCTAGATCACCAAAAGTGACGAAGAACCGGTAAAAGTGAACACCCCATTCCGGCGCAAACTGGAAACCTCATTCCGGGCAAAACCAAAGGGGTGGGCTGAAATTGTAGAAAGACCTTTAAAAGGCATAATTTATTCTTTAAAAGACTAATTATGAAACTTAAATTAAATTGTAAAATGTTTACTTGAAATAAGTTTAAAATTTAAAGGCTCTATTTTTTCATCTGAAACACCACTTTTAGCATCTGAAATAAATTTTTCCAAATCAGAGATTCTGTAAAATACGTCATCAATTGAGGCGCAGGTTGTAAAATAAGGAAACCCATTTACATAAGAAGTAACAACATAATAATTAAAATCAAGCATAGTCCATAATTATAACGTGATTAGCAAACATACAAAATCATATGAACATTTAGAAGAGAAAGTATCTAAATTAAACTCTTCCACAGTAGGTAGCATGGATTTTAATGAACTTTGAGATTCAAAATTTATGCAATTAAGGGATGATGAGTGGAAAGAGTTAAATGAAAAAGGAAAACTAACAAAGTCAGTAGTAGAAAAAAAACTATGTTAATAAAATTAGAAGAATAAAAAACCAAAAATGGCTAAACATTAAGATGGAACTTTAGGAGGGTTTTAGTTAACCGACGAAAATTCGTTTTAACAAATTGGATGATGAATTTTATGAATTATACAAAAATGAAATGTTACAAGATTTACAAGTTGTAATAGCCGAAAAAACAAAAAAATTATCATCAGTGTACAAAATAACAATAAATTAACTTTAACTTTCATAAATATAAGCCTAATTTTACTTCATATTATTTTACTAATTTTGTTAGTGCACCTATAGGTAACCCTGTTCTTAAAAAAGTCTGTGAACACCCATCTTTACTGGGTTCAATATAAAGGTTACGGAGCCTCTTTCTCCGCTGAAAGCCCCTCAAAGAGGGGCTTTTTACATTTCAATACTTTCCTTACTTTACAAAATCCTATATTTTACAGCACTTACGAGTCGTTTTGATTTAAATAATGAAATGAGCATGTTTTCATTTTAAACTTTAAATCGTATCCGACAAGTACCCTATTTGGTACCCTGAGAATGAACTCTCAAATTAGGGTACCAAAAAGTTGACAATTGTTAACAAATACGGGGGCTTGGAAACTTTCAATAGTACGTTTGCACTAATTAAAAACGGAAATATGAAAAAACTAAAAGTGAGCTTCTATTTGAAAGGAGACAAAAAAAATCAGAATGGTGAAACTGCAATTTATGCCAAAATTTATTTAGGGAGTCTCTACTCCACTTTTTCAACATCTAAATACATTTTACAGGAACGTTGGTCTAAAACCAACAACCTACGAAACGTGGTTAGAGTCGACAATGAAATTAACCTGAAGAACTACTTAAAATCATTAGTAGATGCCATTGAGAGTAAATACAATGAGCTAATCAGGAATAACCCAGATAACGAAGAAATAACTCCCTTATATCTAAAAAACTATTGTTTCAACGAAAAGACTGAACGTAAAATCACATTGTTGGAAATTATTGAGAAACATAATGAATATTTTAAAAAACAAGTAACTAAAGGAGACCGTGCCAAAGGTTCACTTGAAAAATATGAAAGAATGGCAAATGTCATTAAAGACTTCCTTCAATCTAAACATAAAATAAAAGATATTCAGTTTGAAAAAGTCAATAGACAATTTGTTTATGCTCTGGATGAGTTTTTAAGATTTGAAAGGATACACGGAAAAAATAAAGGAATAGGAAACAATACTACTGTGAAATACCTAAGAAACATTTCTTCAATGATTAATCATACGATAACAGTTGGACTGGTAGCGAATAACCCTTTTTCAATTTATGATGGTAAATTGAAAGATATTGATACCACGTTTTTAACACTTGAAGAATTAAGAACTATTGAAAATAAAGTATTTTCAAATCGAAGATTGGATGTAACACGAGATATATTCTTATTTAGTTGCTATACCAGTTATGCTCCCGTTGATGTGATGAACCTACGTCAAGGTAATTTCAGCTTAGATAACGATTTAGACAGCTGGATTCAAACAAAAAGACAAAAGACAGGTGTAAAGACCAATGTTTTAGTTATTCCCCCATTGCAACGCATAATCGATAAATACAAAGACGACCCCGAATGTGTAGAGGAAAACCGATTGGTTCCAAATCGAAGTAATTCCAACATGAATGCTTATCTCAAAGAAATTGCAGATTTGTGTGGCATCGATAAAAATTTGACATGGTATGTTGGAAGACATACTTTCGCAACCACAGTTGCTTTAGCTAATAATATTCCAATGGAGGTAATCAGTCAGATTATGGGGCATAAACGGATTACCCAAACTCAGCATTATGCAAAATTGCTGGATGGTACTGTAAAACAACACATGAAAGGATTAAGTGAAAACTTTGTATAAATTCATGGAATAAAAAAACAGAGCAATTGGCTCTGTTTTTTTATTCACCTAATTCATTGTCTATTTGTTCACATAACTCAATTAATAATCTTAGAAATCTATTATTATAGAATTCAAAGGTATATACTCTTCTTTTTACAGGTTCTGTACCGCTCATATCATCAACTACAAAATGTCGATATCCATTAATAACTTTAGCATCTATGTCAGTAGTAATGCTGAATAAATAACCTACTTCGTCTAAGCTAAAGCTATTAATTTCCCACATTTCAAATTCGGAATGCAGAAAAAATATGACAGGATATTTTCTATGTTCTTTTAGTATTAAATAATAATTTTCTTCCTTTTTTACAATCGCAATTCCATCTTTGCCTGCTTCATCTATTGAGTCATTGTAAAAAAGTAAATATTCAATATTTTCCTTAAAATCAATATCTAAACTTTCATTAAATACTGATATAATTGAATCTGGTATTTCATCATAAAAAAAAACTTCACCTTCAAAGGTTTGGTCTCTAAAAACATCTTCAATAATCGATTGTATGTTATAGTAGTTTTCTTCTTCCATAGGTACTTCAATGTAATTCTTTAAATTTAATAACTTGTGATTCAAAGTTGCAAGTTCCTTTTTTATCGACTAAGCTGTTTTAGATATACTCTATAATAATTTATTGTAATTGTTGCTATAAATGTATAAGATTTTCCGTTATTTAGCGGTAATTAATTTCAATTTATAAATTGCAATATTTCAAAACATGAATGTAATTCAAATTCAAGACCTGATAAATAAAATTGGAGAATTTAATAAAAACTCTGATTTAAAAGAATATTATGAAGATGGTGAAGAAATATTAGAATCACAATTGAAAATAATTGAAGACTCTCATACCGAATTAAATCATAAACTCCTTATTCAATTAAAAGAAAAAAGTGATGTAGAATTGTTGCAAAAATTCATTAATCTAATAGATGAAAATGGTGCAGATTTACATATTCTTTATAATAAATATAGAATAAAATTAGCTGAATCAAAGAAACCAAACAAATCAAATCCAATTTACTCTGAGTCTGTTCCAATTGTATGTAAATTAATTGATTCAAAACTAGATGTTTTAACAAATCTAAAACAAGATTTGATTACAAAAATCGCCAATTTTGATTACATAATAAGTACCGATTTTGATTATAATACATTCTCAGAGTCGAATCAAAAACATGAAAAAGAGACTGCTGGCAGAGCAACTTTCAATTTAAGTAAGAAAGAGTCATTGATGTTATTATATATTTTAGAAGAAGCAAATCTTCTAAAATTTGAGGATAAGACTCAAAGAAAGACCTTCATTGAGCAAAGCTTCAGTTTTACTGGAGTTAGAAATAATGAAGCTTATGGTAAATCATTCCCAATAACTGATATTAAAAGTGAATACTCAAAGTTTAACAGTAAAGATAGAGATGAACTTAAGTCTAATAATAAAACCTTAGAAAACCTATCTAAGAAACTGATTACCATAATGGAAGAATTTAAGTTTGAAAAAAAATAAAAAAATAAAACTTGACAAAAGTTGACAACAAAAATTTGTTGGAAACTTTTTTTTAGACTTTCGCAGTATCAAAATAAAACAATTGATATTATGAAAGAAACAAAAGAAACCTTCGAGCCAGTTATTAAGCTATTAGAAGAGCTTAAAACTAAAATTGACAATGTCCAATCTCCAAAGCGATATTATCGAAATAAGCATCTTAAAATGTATTTTGGACTAAGTGATAATACTATCCTAAGTTACCGAGATAAAAACTTACTTCCTTTTACAAAGATTGGAGACATCTATTATTATCCAATTGCAGAGATAGAAAGTATTTTAGTCCAGAACAGCAATTTTGATTTGATGAACAATCGATTCAATCAAACCGCATAATCTTCAAAGTCTTTCCTAATCTGGAGAGCAAATAATCAATAAATAGTAAAACAAAAAAAATCCATTTGAATATGGACAGGAAGAGAACTGTCTTAATCCAACCTTAAAATTTAAAAAACATGAAAAATTCAATGACAACAACAAATTTAGATTCAATTAAAAGCAAATATGTAGTATCTGTACTAATTCTTCAAGTAGGTAAGAAAGGTAATCGTAAAAGTACAAGCACTGACTATGTTTTTGAAGAAAATACATTATTAGAAAATAGAAGAAAGGCGATTTTAAAGGCTGAAAAAATCTCAAATTCTTTTAACTACTCACCAAATCAAAATTTCTCTTCACCTTCTGAAGCTGAAGAAAAAGGTTTTAAAAATTTCAAATGCTATTCGATAGATGTTTATTTAATTATAGAAGAAAACGGAGTTGAATATGAATATCCTATTTATGGAGATAACGAAATAACTTATGATGCATTGGAGCAAGAGGCTTATTTCTTTAAACAAATGCTTGAAATTACAAAATTTATGAAAGTTAAAAATAATGAAGATGAAATAATTGAAGTTATCGAAGAGAATCTTTATTTTTTACTTAATTAGAATTTAAAGTGTTTATAAAATGTTCTAAACACATATTCTAGTTAATTAATAATTCTACTCGTTAACAAAATATCTTTTCATTTCCGAAAAGAAATCCTAAACCAATTTTATCAAAAAAAATTACCCAGCAATTGGGTACAGGACTTCTTGTGTCCTAATTAAAATCAACATTAACAATTTAAAAATTAAAATTATGGCTGAAAATAGCAAAATAGAATGGACAAATCACACCGCAAATTTATGGTGGGGATGTATGAAAGTAACAAAAGGCTGTGACAACTGTTACGCACTGACCTTCGCAAAAAGAGTTGGAAACGATGTCTGGGGTAATGATAAACCTAGAAGAATGATTAAAGATGTTTGGTCAAAAATTGAAAAGTTCCAAAAGGAGGCAGAAAAACAGAATGAAGTCCACAGAGTCTTTGTGGGTTCGATGATGGACATTTTCGAAAAACCAATGCCATTAGTAGACCATAAAGGGAATCCATATCCAGAAGAAGAAAATGAATTCTGGAACACAGGACAGTTGAGAGATAAATTCTTCAATGAGATTGTTCCTAATTCGCCCAATCTGATGTTCTTACTCTTAACAAAAAGACCGTCAAACATAAATAAATACATTCCTGAGAGCTGGAAGGAGAATCCACCGAAGAACGTAATGTTTGGAACTTCACCAGTAGACCAAGAAACAGCTAATAAACTTATCGTTCAGCTGTCAAAGGTAAAAGGACAAAGGTTCCTTTCTATTGAACCGCAATTGGAGAAATTAGATTTGATGGCTAAAGCTAATGATGGAACGAATAGAGTATTACTAGACATGGTTGATTGGGTTATCAATGGTGGTGAAAGTGGACACGGAAAACGACCTTTTAATACCGATTGGGGAAGACTACTCAGAGATGATTGTAAAAATAAGGGTATTCCTTTTTTCTTTAAACAAATCGATAAAATCCAAGCGATTCCAGAAGATTTGTTAATAAGAGAATTTCCAATAAAAAACTAACCAATTAAATTTTATAAAAATGTTTAAAACAACAACTACCCTAAATGATAATTTCCCTTATACTGAGGGATTAGAACGTATGTATCTTGATGAAAAAATATTAAGAAACATGAATTTCAACGATGAAGAAATAGATTTATTGATAAATCTAAGATATTTTAATGCTTATGAAAAAGTACCTGTCAGGAGAAATGAAATAATCACAAAGAAATCAGTTGAACTCGACCCTTTTTGCGTAGCACTATATGATTTCTACTATGGAGCTAAAATGGTACTTGAAAATTCTTCTTTAAATATTAAAAAAATGCCTCATGGTCATGATTCAGAACTTCTTAAAATACCTCCTAAAATGAAATTAGTTAAATCGATAGCTAGAAAATATTCTCAAAAGTCTTATAAAGTAATGTTCTAAAATAAGCAGATTTTTTGGAGGGGGTTGAGCGGAATTCGGGGGTGGCAATTGAGCGGAGCCAAAACTTTTCTTTTAGTTGAGATATGTTTTTGATTAAAAAATAGTAAAACTTCGCAACGTTGATATTATTCTTTTTAGAAAGGAAAAAACAAATGCTCCGCAGGATATTGAGTTGAGATTTATTTTCCTTTAATCAATTTCGAAAAGGTTAATTGCTTCGCAATTTAAATCCGTTGAAGTGTTTTTGTTATCATTCAGATTAAGATTAGTAATTGATATTAATTTAAAAGAAAATGAATAATAAAATATTAAATAATTTATTATTAACATGTTGAATATGAATCTAATAATTAATATTAATTTATTTTATTATTTAATCTTATTTTAATATAGTAATAGTCTAATAGATAGAGTTTTATTCAACATCCCTGCTACTGCTCCAACAAAACACCCTGCTCTTTAAACACAATTCACAGTTGTTAGAACAACATGTATTGCTGTCAAAAGAACACCTCCTGCTGAAATAAAAACAAATAAAAACAATTTAAAAATTAAATAAACATGAAAGAAAAACAAATGAAAAGCTTCGTGAAAGTAGATTACAATTTACTAGCAACAACAAAACTATCTTCAACGCAAAAACTATTTGTATCCTACATTATTGGGTGGCAAAAGAATGGGAAAATCTGTTTCGAAACGAATAAGACTTTAGCTTTAAAGTTCGGAATGCAATATGGGGGAATGAGGTCAGTTATAACCACATTAAACAAATTTGATTTCTTCAAGGCGATTAAAAAAGATTATGATGAGAGAACGGGTACCTCTGGACATGAAATTACTGTGAATATTGAGAAACTTGAAACTTTTTTAGCTTCAGAAATTTCGATTCAAACTTCCGATTCAACTGAACAAGAAGTAAATCAGTCTCTTATTGTAGTTATTGATAATCAAAATGAGGATACAAATGAAGTATTCAATACAAGTAAATCAACTGATAGTATTTTGCCAACATATCCTTTGGATGATACAATTGATGTCTATGCTATTTTAGGTCAACTAGGATATGAGGAACCAGATGATGTAATTGATTTTATTCAAAAAGCAAATTCAACTTCAATGGACTTTCAAAAATTCATAGCCATTTCTAAAAACCTGCATAAAGAAAAAAAGTATAATGATTATCAAGGGATAATAATTACAGATGAAGTTTTGACAAAAATTGACCAAATGATTCAATATTAAAAATTCAAATTATCTGACTGAATAAGGTTAAATAGAACTAATTATTTAGCCTTATCTAGTCAATTCATAAAATTTGAATTAAGATTTAGTTTTTTCATGTGTTAAAAATCACTACCCTTTATTCCTTAAATAGACATGTTCGAATGTCTACTTCAAGATTTTATTTATCTTTTATTTGTACCAAAACGGAAGTTTATAGCCGTTTTATATGTACCAAAAGTGTTCAGACGTACCTGTAAACGTTCTGTGGGGTCACATTTAGAATCATCGATTCTAGCCCTCCGAGAGCCCTTTTTAGCAATTACTCAAGCTCTTAATATGATAATGTCTACAAACTCTCCACAAATTCTGAAAATAAAATTTTTCAACCTACAAAATCACATGTATAATTAGTTAATTCGAACCAAACTTTCCATCAGTTCACCACGTTTATAATAGACCCGATTGCCTATTCCATAGGATATTATTCTTCCTTTTTTTGACCAGTTCCATAAGGTAGTCATATTGATTTTGAGCAAAATGCAAGCCTCTGCTCTTGTCAATAACTCATCAGGGTTTTGCTTTGAAGCATTTTTTCTAAATTCTTCTAGTTGTTCATCTACAACTTTTCTAATTAATTCCTCCAAATCGTTTGGAGCTAGATTGTGTAACATGATTGCTTTTTCCATTTGTAAATTTTTAAATGAATACATTATTAACTAAAATACTGAATACTAACAATTTAATAATTTATTTTCTAAAAACAGATAAAATAATTGTAAGAAATAGACAAAACACACTACATTTATATGCTTACATTTAAACCGTTATTCTCAATTTAAAGCTTGATAATGAATATTATAGACAACAAAAGTAGATTGTTACTTGAAGAACTTAAGACTTTAATCACACCAAACTCAAATATTTATATAAGTTGCAATCATTTTACTGCATTCGCCTTATTTGAATTAGTTGACATATTCTCAAAGTCAAAACAAATCAATTTACTGTTGAGTAATAATTTTGATACTGAAGATGATTTTCGATTTATTCAAAATGAAAAGGAAAATAAAATAAATCTTTTATTAGACCGAAAGTACCGAATAAACCAAGTTCTTGGGCTGATTGATGATAAAATTCAAATTAGAAAAGGTGGAATTGGTAATCAAAATATTCTTGTTGTAGAAAATGATGGGATATCTAATTGTTTCTTCTTAACACCTTTAGACCTTGATTCAGTTTGTTTAGGAACTATCAATGATGAGAATTTAATTTTTATTAATAATATTGAAGATACCCAAAATCAGTATCTATCCTATTTCAACGGAGCTTGGAACAGTAGCAAGATTGTCTTGAATGATGCAGTCAAACCATTACTAGAGAAAGGAACCAATACCATTTCAGCAGAAGCAATTTACAAGTACAGTATTCGTGAAATATTTCATTACTCAACAGTAAATGAAAGAGCCGATGAAAAGTTAGAAAAAACAGGTTTTAAAAATTCTAAAATTTGGAGTTTGCTGTACAATTTCCAAAAAGATGCTGTAATTGGTGCTATTGATAAAATTGAAACTTACGGTGGATGTATTATTGCTGATTCTGTTGGTTTAGGAAAAACTTTTGAAGCGTTAGCAGTCATAAAATACTATCTTCTAAGGAATGACCAAAGAGTTTTACTACTTGCACCAAAAAAATTAAGAGAAAACTGGACAGTTTATACCCTAAACGATAAAAGAAATATTCTAGCAGAAGACCGTTTAAATTTTGATGTTTTAAATCATACCGATTTGACCAGAGAAAGAGGGAAATCAGGTGATATTGATTTAGAGACTATTCATTGGGGAAATTACGATTTGGTTGTTATAGATGAATCTCATAATTTCAGAAACAATCCCAACAAAAGGGACGGAATTACACGTTACAAGCGTTTAATGAATCAGGTTATAAAAGCGAATATCAGGACAAAAGTATTGATGTTATCAGCAACTCCCGTAAATAATAAAATGAACGATTTGAAAAATCAAGTCTCTTTTATTACGGAAGGAAACGACCGCTATTTCAGTCAATATGGTATTGATAGTATCAGTCAGGTAATGAAGGATGCCCAAAGAAAATTTACCTTATGGTATAAAAATGGAGACCCAAACAATCTTGATGTTAATGGACTGATGGAAAGTTTAGATGGTTCCTACTTTAGAATATTAGATATGTTAACCATTGCGAGGTCTCGTAAACATATTGAGAAATACTATGACATGTCAGATATTGGAAATTTTCCAAATAGATTAGTACCAATAACCCTAACTCCCGAAATTGATACTAAAAATCAATTTAGCGATATTGGACAAATTTACGATGAAATTAGTACCCTTACTTTAGCATCTTATACACCTCTAGCTTATGTAAGAGCCGATAAAAGAGAAGAATACGAAGCGAAGTACGACATGGAAACAGGTACAGGAAGCGTTTTTAGGCAAGTTGACCGTGAGCAGAGTTTGATTTATTTAATGCGTGTAAACCTTTTAAAACGTTTAGAGAGTTCCATTCATTCTTTTGGATTAACGGTTGAGAAATTAATTAATTTTATAGATTCCAACTTAAAACAAATAGAGAATCATCAATCTGGAACTTTAAATCTTGACTTAGACATCAACAATATTGATATTGATGATACTGATTTAGAAGACCTCTTGGTTGGTGGTAAAACCAAAGTATTGATTCAAGATTTAGACAATATTGCTTGGAAACAAGACCTGAAACAGGATAAAGCTGTTCTGGTTAAATTAATGGGAAACATCAAGTTGATTGATGTGGAACGTGATGCTAAATTGTTGGAGCTTAAAACTATTATTGAAGAAAAACTGCATAAACCAATCAATGATAATAACAAAAAAGTAATTGTATTTACTGCTTTTGCCGATACTGCAAATTACTTGTATAACGAATTACACGATTGGTTAAAAAAAGCACATGGTTTAAACTCGGCTTTGGTAACTGGTTCTGGAACCAATAAGACCAATATGCCAAAGTGCAAAACGGATTTAAATACCATCTTGACTAACTTTTCTCCACTATCAAAAAAGAGAGATGAAATTTATCCTGAAGAAAAAAATGAAATTGATATTCTTTTTTGTACCGATTGTATTTCTGAAGGGCAAAACCTTCAGGATTGTGATTATTTAGTCAATTACGATATACACTGGAATCCAGTACGTATCATTCAACGTTTTGGACGTATTGACCGTATTGGGTCTAAAAATAATAATATCCAATTGGTAAATTTTTTCCCAAGTATGGAGCTAGATAGTTTTATTGATTTGGTGGCTCGTGTTCAGGGAAGAATGGTGATGCTAGATGTTTCGGCTACTGGAGAGGATAATATTATTTCTCAAAATAGCCGTGAAATGCAAGATTTGGATTATCGTAAACAACAATTGAAACAACTACAAAATCAGGTTATTGACCTTGAGGATGTTCACGGAAATATATCAATTACCGATTTAACTTTTAATGATTTTAAGATTGATTTGGAGAAAAGCACCGATTCAGAATTAGAAGAATTAAAACACATACCAAAAGCATCTTATGCAGTAGTTAAGTCAAATCTAGAGCATGTGAAACAAGGCGTTATTTTCTGTTTAAAAGGCAATAGTGAAGACTTTGCTTCTAAACTTAAAAACAACATCTTATATCCCTTCTTTTTGGTTTATATCAGTATAGATGGTGCCGAAATCATCAAAGCTTCTCAAACCAAAACGGCTTTAGACTATTTTAGAAAATTAGCCATGGGTAATGATAGAATTATACCAGAATTAATTGCTGAATTTGACAAAGAAACCAAAACAAACAAAAAGATGGAAGTCTACGCCAATTTGCTTAAAACTGCTATTCAAGAAGTGATTGGCGTACAAGAAGAAGTAGGACTGGATTCTTTGGCTACAGCTGGTGGAACCACATTGTTGAGTTCAGTTATCAGTCAAGAAGAAAATTTAGAACTAATCAGTTATTTGATTATCAAATAAGCAATGAGTTTTAACTATAACAAAATATTAAATATACCCGAAAGGGCTATTGTCAGTAAGAAAATAAGCAAAGCTTTCTTTATCAGAAACTTTGAATTAAATTCTGCTGACAAAAAAATATTAAATGAAATTGTCACAATGGAATGGTTAGCGAGTATCAAACCCTCTAATTCTAATATTACTTTAGTCCAAAATGAAACTTGTATTTTTGAGGAAATTCAAGTAATGATTTGTACACTATCAGGAAATCTTTTGAAGGGTACAATTGATAAAGTGACTAGTTTATTCCAGAAACACATTCCTTATCCTATTGTTTTGGTGATTGAAAATGCAAATGAATTTGTAGTGAATGTTTGCGACAAAAAAATCAATCAAAATGACAAATCAAAACGAACCATTGAGGCTTTTATCAACTCACCCAATGTTTCAAAATTATACAAAAATGAGTTAGTTGATGCTTTTTTTAAAGGCTTGGATTTTGCACAATCGGACAAAACCAACTTAGAAACCACTTATAAAAGTTACACCAGTGCTATTGTACAATTTCAAACTGCAATGGTTACGGGAACCTTCAACAAACGGAGTTCCATAAGAACAGAAGACGACCTAAAACATCTGGAAACTATCCAAAAAATAGAAAAAGAAATCCTTACTTTGTCAAACCAAATAAAAAAAGAATCCCAACTCAATACTAGAGTTTCTTTGAATATTGTAATCCAGAAGAAGAGAAACGAAATTGAGACTCTTAAAACCTTATTAAACACACTATGAGCTTAGATAAAATTACAAAAGGAGACGAACTTACTCAAAGTTTAGATATAGTAAATGATAATATTGCCCGATTAAAAGAACTTTTTCCTGAAGTACTTACAGAAGGTAAAATTGATTTTAAGGTGTTACAAGATATTTTGGGAAAGGAAATTGAAGAGGAAGAGGAATATTACCGTTTTACATGGGCTGGTAAAGCTCAAGCCCGAAGAGAAGCCCATAAACCCAGTACAGGAACATTACGACCTGCAAAAGAGGAAAGCGTAAACTGGGATACAACCGAAAATTTATACATTGAAGGTGATAATCTTGAGGTATTAAAACTATTGCAAAAGAGTTATAATGGAAAAGTAAAAATGATTTATATTGACCCACCTTATAACACAGGAAAGGACTTTGTTTACAAAGATAATTACAAAGATAATCTTAAAAATTATCAACAAGTTACTGGACAAATAGATGGTGAAGGAAACAAGCTTTTTACCAATTCTGATAGTGATGGACGTTATCATTCCAATTGGTTAAATATGATTTATCCTCGTTTATTATTGGCTAGAAATCTTTTGGTAAACAATGGAATTATTTTTATTTCAATTGATAATAATGAAGCCGATAATTTAAGAAAGCTATGTGATGAAGTTTTTGGTGAATCAAATTCATTAATGAATTTTGTTTGGGAACTACCTCGTGGAATTAATGCTGGATATATTTCAAAAGCACATGAATATATTCTAACGTATGCTAAAGACATAAATACTTTAAATCAATTCTTTCGAGAAAATTCAGAGATATCGATAGAACGTTGTAATAAAAAAGTTGATTCACGACATCCTGAAAGTGCAATATTTTTTCCAGCAGGAATTGAATATGAAGGCGAAGACAAAGATATCACAGGAACTATCGATGGTTCTGAAGCTATTAGGATAGATGGGGAACTAACATTTAAGGATGGGAAACTCCATCAATCGGTTACTTTACATGCTGGCTGGACAATGAGAAAAATGATTGAAGATTGGATACAAGGTAAAGAAATAGTAGATTTAAAAGGACAAAAAATTAAAAGATTCTTTTTTAAAGAAAACGGAAAATTATATTCAGAAAAAGTAGTAGAGTTTGACTCGCCAAAATCTTTATTAAAAGGACTTGGAGATAGTCAAACTGCAAGAAAAGAACTTCAATTATTATTTGGGTCAGAAGATATTTTTGATTATCCAAAACCAACATCATTAATTAATCGATTAGCGTCTTTTGTAACAAAAGAAGATGATATTATTTTAGATTTTTTTTCAGGCTCTGCGGTAACGGCAGATTCTGTTTTTCAATTAAATAGTAAAGACTTAGGAAATAGAAAATTCGTTTTAGTACAATTACCAGAACCTACCCCGATTAAATCTGAAGCTCAAAATTTTGGATTTAAAACTATTACAGAAATAGGTAAGGAACGTATTCGTAGAGTTGGAAAAAAAATAGCAGAAGAAAATCCAGAAAAAGCAAAAGATTTAGATTTAGGCTTCAAAGTTTTCAAACTAGACAGTTCCAACATAAAAGGTTGGGATGGAAATCCAGATAATTTAGTAGATAATTTATTTGATTCTCAAGACAATATTAAAGAAGGTCGTACAGAAGAAGATGTATTATTTGAAATATTATTAAAATACGGTCTAGATTTAACCTTACCAATCGAAGAAAAAATTATTGAAGGTAAAAAAGTATTTAGTGTTGGTTTTGGTGCTTTGTTTATTTGCCTTGCTGATGGAATTACTAATAAAGTTGCTGAAGGGATTGGTGCTTGGAAAGAAGCTTTAAATCCAGAAGTGTGTAGAGTTATCTTTAAAGATTCAGGTTTTGGTGATGTAGAGAAAACAAATTCAGTGCAAACTTTGAAGCGTTTTGGTATTAACGAAATTAAGAGTATTTAATACTAAGCAAGTTTCTAAACATGTTAAGCAAGGAGATGATAATAGAGATAAAACCAATGATAACAATAGATAGTATTGTTTAAGCAAGAAATTATAATAAATAAGCAAGATGAGTACCATGATAATTTCAACTATTAATCCTTTAATCACTGATGTGTATTTGCGTACGCAAAAAGAGAATCAATACTTTGAGAGAAAAGGATTAGGAGAAAAAGATGTAAAACCTACCAAAATTGCAGAGGAATTAATAGGTATGCTTAATGCTGATGGTGGTGTTCTAGCTTTTGGTGTTGCTGATAATGGAGACATACAAGATGTTAAAACCTTAGGAGACAAACTAGATGCCTACAGAACTTTAGTATTTGATTTTATTCATCCAGCTTGTAATGTAGAATTGGAAGAAATGGAGATAGAAGGTAATTTGATATTCCTATATCATGTTGAACAAGACCTAGAACGTATCTTTTCTAGAAAAGACAATGAGAATGTGTATTTGAGAGTAATAGATACTAATCGAATATTAGACCGAGATAGAATAAAAAAGTTAGAATACGATAAAGGAATAAGACGTTTTGAGGAAGAAATAGTCAAAGATTTTGATTTTGAAGATTTAGACCAAGACTTACTTGATGAATATAAAGAAAAGCTAAATTATAAAGGAGAAGTACTCGATTTATTAGTAAAACGACATTTAGCCAAAAAGAAGGAAGGAGTTTATCAACTAAAAAACGCTTCGGTACTTCTTTTTACACAAGACCCTGAAAAATATATTTCTTCTGCTTCTGTACGATATGTAAGATATGAAGGAACTGAAGCATTGACAGGAACAAGTCATAACGTTGTAAAAGACGAAAGATTTGAAACCAACATTCCACGATTAATAGACATACTAAAAGCTTTTTTAAGGGCTTCTTTCAAAGATTACTATTTTTTAGATATCGAGACTGGAAAATTCAAAAAGGTTCCAGAATATCCAGAAGAAGCTTGGCTGGAAGGAATTGTTAATGCACTTTGTCATCGTTCTTATAATGTGCAAGGCAATTCTATATACATAAAACACTTTGATAATCGATTAGAAATCAGCAATAGCGGGCCTTTACCAGCGCAAGTAACTATAGAAAACATTAAAAACGAAAGATTTGCTAGAAACCCTCGTGTAGCAAGAGTGCTAGAAGATATGGGATACGTAAGACAACTCAATGAAGGAGTTTCAAGGATTTACGAATCGATGGAAAAATCCATGTTATCTACTCCTGAATACAAAGAAGAAAACGGTACAGTTTACCTGATACTAAGAAATAAAATTAGTGGTCATTCTAAAACAATTCATGATTCAGTAATGGAAAAAATTGAGCAAAACTGGCATGAATGTAATGAAACTCAGAAAAAAATATTTGTATATCTATTTACTCGTCATAAAGCTACATTAAGTGAAATTGTTAAATATGTAGCGATAAATGAAAATACTGTTAGAGGCTACTTGAATAAGTTTATTGAAGATGGATTGCTTGACAAATTAAGTACTAAACAAAGAGACATAAATGCTCTTTATATGTTTAAAAAGCAATAAGAATAGTATAATATCTGCTTAAATAATGTTGATATTCATTTAAGCAAGAAATTATTCAAAAAACAAAGTACTTATAAACACCATTTTAGGTTATTTAAGTTAGGTTTTAATAAAATTAAGCAAGAAAATAAATCATTCAGATTTTCTTCTTTTTGAAATAAAGTTAGTCATGAAAATACAATTTGATAGTACGTTAAATTACCAGCAAGAAGCCATTGAAGCAATCGTAGATATATTTAGTGGTCAAGAAAAATGCGATTCTAATTTCACTGTATATTCTCCAGAATTTTTAGCCAAACAACAAAATATTGGGTTTACTGATATGGGTTATGGTAACAGATTACTTTTGACAGAAGGACAAATTCTTGAAAACACGCAAAGAATTCAATTATCCAATGGTTTAAAACCTTCAACAAGAGCCGAAATAGATAGAAAACATCTTGATTTTACGGTTGAAATGGAAACTGGTACAGGTAAAACTTATGTTTACCTGAGAAGCATTGTTGAACTGTATAAAAAATATGGTTTCTCTAAGCATATCATTGTAGTTCCTTCTATTCCAATTAAAGAAGGAGTTTACAAATCATTACAAATTACTAAGGAACATTTAAGGGAATTGTATGACAACATCAACTACAATTTTTTTGTATATGATTCTAGTAAACTAAATGAGGTTCGGGATTTTGCCACCAATGACCGCTTGGAAATCATGGTTATCAATATTGATGCTTTCGCAAAAAGTTTTGACAATCCTGATGATTTAAAGAAAACAGCAAATATTATCCATAGATACAATGATTCATTAGGATACAAACCATTGGATTTAATTAAAAATACCAATCCAGTCGTTTTTATAGATGAACCACAAACAACCATAAGTACACCAATCAGAAAGAAAGCCATCCAGAGCTTAAATCCTTTGGCAATAGTAAAATACTCAGCAACTCACCGCAAGGATGAGAAAATCAACATGATGTATAAGCTGGATGCGGTAGATGCTTATGAAAAGAAGTTGGTCAAGCAAATTGAAGTTGGTTCAGTTCAAACTGAAGGAATCAACAACAATGCTTATATCAGACTAGTTGAAGTTAAAGTCTCCAAAGGTTTTCCTGTAGCAAAATTGGAACTGGATATTTTCAAAAACGGAAGTATATCAAGAAAAACGGTTCTGGTAAAACAAAATGAAGATTTAGAACAAATTACCGATAGAGCTGAATATGAAGGCTACATCATCAAAGATATTTATGCCCTAGCTGGAAATGAATACATTGATTTTACCAGCAAAGACGAAGTTATAAAGCTAGGTGAAGCCATAGGAAATGTGGATGACAAACAAATTAAAACAGCTTTAATCCGCAAGACAATTGAAGAGCATTTAAACAAAGAATTAGTATTGAATCCTCAAGGAATCAAAGTACTTTCTTTGTTTTTTATTGACTCTGTTGGAAAATACCGTCAATATGATGAGGATGGAAATGTTGCTAATGGTGAATATGCTGAAATCTTCGAAAAAGAGTATTTGAAGCTAATAGCTAAACCAAAATACGTTAGTTTATTTGGAGAATTAAAGGATGTAGAAGTTGAAGCGAATCAAGTTCATAATGGTTATTTCTCTATTGATAAAAAATCTAAGAAAAGTAATTCTAAAGACAAATACGAATATTTCAAGGATACGAAAGGAAACACCAATGCAGATGAGGACACTTATAATCTTATCATGCGTGATAAAGAAATGCTTTTGAGTTTCGAATCAAAATTACGTTTCATATTTTCTCACTCCGCTTTAAAAGAAGGTTGGGATAATCCAAATGTATTTCAGATTTGTACTCTAAAAGATGCTGGTGGTTCCGAAATAAGAAGAAGACAAGAAATAGGTCGTGGTTTACGTTTATGCGTAAATCAATCAGGAGAACGTGTATATGGGCATGAAGTGAATACTTTAACGGTCATGGCTACAGAAACCTATGCTGAATTTGTAGATAATTTCCAGAAAGAGATTGAAAAAGAAACAGGAATCAAATTTGGAATCCTTGAGAAACATAGTTTTGGAAATATTGTTGTTGAAATAAACGATGAAGACACCGTTTATCTTGGTCAAGAAAAATCAGAAGAACTCTTTAAACATCTTATAAATCAAGGTTATATTGATGCTAAAGGAAAAGTACAAGACAAGCTTAAAATTGATTTAAAGGATGAAACGGTTGTTATTCCTGAAGAGTTCAAAGAACAGGAGCATGTTTTTAATCAAATCATCAACACTTTAAAAGAAACTGCTGGAAGACTTGAAATAAAAAACCAAGCAGATAAAAAATTAGTGACCGTAAATAAAAGAATTTTAGACAGTCCAGAGTTTAGAGAACTATGGGAAAAAGTAAAATTCAAAACTACCTTCTCAGTAAACTTTGATTCTGATTCACTGGTTAAAGAATGTATTAATGCAATCAATGACCGTCTAAAAATTACAAGAGGAAAATTGATTTATACAAAAGCTTCTATCTCAATTAATGCTGGAGGAGTGGATGCAACAATTAGTCCTAATACTGAAACAACGAGTATCAAAGATGAAGTAGAAAGATTACCAGACATTGTAAGTTACCTTCAGAATGAAACCCAGCTAACAAGAAAATCGATTGTAACAATTTTAACTGGAATCAATAAATTGGATTACTTCAAAATAAATCCTCAAAAATTTATTGAAGGCTGTATTGACATCATCAACGAACAAATGAACTTGCACATCATTGATGGTATCAGTTACAAGAAAATTGGTGATGCTGAATACTACGAGCAAGAGCTTTTTGAAAATAAAGAGTTGTTTGGATACATGAAAAGCAATTTAAAGGAGAGTTCAAAATCGCCTTATAACTACGTAGTATATGACTCCAATGTAGAATCAAATTTGGCAAAGGAATTTGAAAACAGTGCCAATATTTCCGTTTATGCTAAACTACCAGATTGGTTTAAAATCGATACTCCACTTGGAACCTACAACCCAGATTGGGCTATCATGTGGAAAGACCAAGATGATGAAAAATTGTACTTTGTTGTGGAATCCAAAGGTAGTACAGGTCTATTTGATTTAAGACCGAAAGAACAAGCTAAAATCAAATGCGGTAAACGACATTTTAATGCTATTGGTAGTAAAATGATTGTTGCTACTGAATTAGCTGATGTTGAGGATTATGCATTGAGTAAATAAAATTAATATATTTATGTTTTTTAATCTAACCTAAACTTATCATGTCTAAAACCATAAACCTAGCAGTAGAAAGAGACCATATTGAGTCATTGACAAGAGCAAGTGGTATGACTGCACTTACAGAATTAATATGGAATTCATTAGATGCTGATTCTACTGAGATTAATATCTCTTATAAAAGTAATAAGTTAGGCGGTTACGAATATATTTTTATTAAGGATAATGGACATGGTGTGGATTACGATAAAGCCCAAAAAGTTTTTGGCAGTATTGGTGGTTCTGAAAAGAAATTTAAAACCCAAAGTCCAACTGGAAGGCAATATCATGGAAAAGAAGGCAAAGGAAGGTATAAAAGCTTATCGTTAGGCGATTTAGTTACTTTTACAAGTAATTATAAATCTAACGGAGACAATCAATTATCGCAATTCACCATTAACATAGATAGAAATCATTTAGCAACTTCAACTTTTAGTGATTTGAAGAAGTTACCTAAAGGTGATGGACAGACAGGGTTTCAAGTAGAAATACTAAACGTAAGTAATAAACAAGCTACTGAAGCACTTGATAAAAAATATAGACGTGATTTAGAACAGAAATTCTCATCTTATTATATTAGTTATCCAGATTTTTCAATTTCATTTAATGGTGCCGTATTAGATTTTCAGTCTGTAATTAAAAACACTTTTGAAAAACGTCTTCCAATTAATATTGACGGTACTAATTATTTATTTACTATCAAAATTCTTGAGTGGAATTTCAATATTGAAAAGAAAAAAACCTATTTATGTAACGCCAAAGGAGTTCCTTTTAATGAAGGTAATCTGGGGATACGCTCTTCAATCCCGTTGTCTATATTTATTCAATCAGATTATATAGAGTTACTGCATAGAGACAATAAACTTGACATTGAAGGTTTAGACCCAAACATTATTGAAGTACAAAATGAATCAAAAAAAATTGCCCGAGAATATGTTAGAACAAGACTTCATCAATATTCAGGACAATACATCAATCAATTAAAAAATGAAGGTGTTTATCCATATCGTGATAAGGCAGAAAGTGTAGTTGAAGAAAGTAAAAGACAAGTATTTGATATTGTTGCTTTACAGGTTCATGAGTTTCTGCCAAATTTTGATGAACAAGATTTAAAAAGTAAAAAATTAACATTTTCCTTAATCAAAGAAGCACTTGAAAAAGATGCTGATGGCTTAAGAAGGATACTTGCAGAAGTTATTGAACTTCCAGACAATAAAAGGGAAGAACTAATTGAAATACTTGAAGAAACATCATTGTCAAATATTATTGATGCTATGACTGAGATTAAGAATAGACTTAATCTTATAAACGGTTTAGAGCAGATAATATATGATGATAAAGTAGGTGGCGATGTTAAAGAAAGAAAACATCTTCATAAAATTGTCATCAGAGAAACATGGTTATTTGGTGACCAATACACATTAGGAGCAGATGATATAACACTTAAAAATGTATTAAAGTCTTATTTGAGAGATTCCCTAAAAAGGGAAGATTTTCAAGAGATTGTTGATAGTGAAAGTAATGAAAATTTAACAACTATTCCTGACGTATGCTTATGGCAACAATATAGTTTAGGAAGTGCAGGAAAAGAAAATTTAGTTATTGAGCTTAAAAAACCAAATAAGAAAGCTGGATTTGATGAAAAAAGTCAAATTGAATCCTATGCTTCGAAAGTTACAAATGACCAAAGATTTCCTAAAGATAAAACAAGGTGGAAATTTATTCTTTTAGTTAAAGATGTAAAACCTGAGTTAGAATCAAGTATGAATCAAAAAAACAGAATATATGGTCATATTATTGAAGGTGATAATTATGATGTTTTTATTTTTCCATGGGGAAGAGTTTTAACAGAAGCAAAAATTAGACATGAATTTATAAAGGATAAACTCAACATTAATCTTCAGGACAATCAAAAAGGATTAGATTACTTAAGAGCGAAATACAAAGAGTATCTTCCAGATGAATTTTAATATTAAATAATAAAATCTATCAATCCTATAATGAGTAAAAGACTACCTACAGAATTTGCAATAAATATGTTGTTGGAAAAGATGATGATACTTCAACAACCTGAATTAAAATTTGTATCTGAGTATAACTATTTTGATGAGAATAATCCTTGTCATATTTATTTTATATGTAAAAAACCTAGACTAACAGTAATTCCTGAAAAATTTGAGGCTACGGAAGATTACTTAAAAATGAGTTTTGGAATAAATCGACAAGGCTTAATTGAAGAGATAGAATATAAATTTGCTAATAATTTTGGTACTAAAGAAGTTCAAATAGTTTCGAGTTATCCATTTAATATATTTCAATTAAATAATAATAAAGAACAATTGGTAGATGCTAAAGTTTCCCCTTTCTTGCAGACTTATGTCACTGGAGATTTTCTGAACCTTGAAGTTCTGTATATTGGGCAATCATACGGAGTTGAAGGAGCAAGAACTGCACCAGACCGTTTAGTGAGTCACTCAACATTGCAAGGGATTTATGCTGAAGCATTAATAAATAATCCCGATTGTGAAATTTATTTAGCTTTAGCATGCTTTTCTCAAATAAATTTAATGATGATGCATGGAAAAACTATATTTTCACAAGAAGAACTAGATGAAGATGATATTAGAAGAAAGAAAGTAAGTGATAAACTTAATTGGGAAGGAATTAATGAACAACAAAAAATAAACTTCACAGAAGCAGCACTAATAAAATATTTTCAACCAAGATATAACAAAATTTACAAAGATACTTTTCCAAATCCAGCACATTCCACATATTCTGAATGTTATGATTTAGACATAAATGCAATTTGTATAGAGTTACAAACGTCAGAAATGATTAACTGCTGTCTATATTCAGATGAAGTCAAACCTAATCCGTGCCACATGCATCAATTTCTATTAAATTCAGAAGAGGAGCGAAAAAGTATGTTTGAAATTATATAAATAATTACACTCCAGAAATGAAAGGTAGTTGTTCCATTAAAAATGTTTTGCCAGCATTGGTTCCTGAACTCTCATACCAAAATTTAGAAATAAAAGAAGGTGGTACTGCAAGTTCTATATTTACTCAAATGGTCAATGGAGAATTCCAAGGCGATATTGATAAAACTAAAAATGATTTATTGGAGTATTGCAAATTGGATACTTTTGCAATGGTGAAAATATTGGAAAAGCTAAAACAAGTATAATGACAATAAAAAAATTTGAATTTAGTATCGGTGCTTACTTTGGGGCAAGTTACTCTTTAGAATATAAAAAAGGATTGTTCCTATATAGGGCTCAAACAGGAGATACTGCAACTATTTCCAATATAAACCCAATATTCATAAATGATTATCAATATGAACATATTGCCATTTTTCAATCCGATTCTATTGATTCCGATTTAGTAATTTCAGAGGAAAGAAAACTAAATTTTTTCAAGTATATTTCTCGTTACTGCAAATCATGGGAAAAGGAATATCAAAATAATTTTATTTGTGACGGCACTTCTTGGGAATGCGATATTTGGATAGATGATTTTAGATTAAAATCAAATGGACTAGAAGAATACCCATCTAATTTCAAATCATTCCTTAATAAACTTTCAGTATTAACCAGTGGTAAAATTTTTGAATAGAAAATATTATTATCACAAACACAACTGTGTACTTTGATTTCTTTAAAAGTTGAAATTTTCAGCGAGTTTGTCATATTTAAAACCTGTTAACCCTTCAATGATAATTTCTGAAATAGACTTCTCAATTTGTTCTTCACCAAACCAACTTACAACTAGCCTGCTACCATCATATTGATTTTCGGTATCATCAATTGAGTCCGATTCTAAAAATGCAGAATAAATAACTGGTTTTAGTGTGTCATTTGAAACATAGTCATTCCTAGTAAGATGAAAAACAGATTTACGATGACCTTTTGTTAATGAATTTATGTAATCAGACAAGATTTTGGTGTTAATGACTTCATTTGGCGACCCAATTATTAGCCCATTATAGGTGTGTTCAAATTGAAATTTTTCAATTGTTATTTCTCTTTTACCAATTATAATATTTTCCATAAAGTGCTTTAATTATAAATATCTGGTAATTTTTAATACTTACATTTTTCCTTTTAAAATACCAAGTCCTTTTTCAATTAATTCCTTAGCTTCATCTACTTCCAATTGAGTTATAGAAGTTCCTCTGGTTGGAATAAACAATTCCCTAATATCAACATCAAGAGCTTCAGCTATCTTCAAGAGAAGTTGAATCGTTGGTAAATTTTTTTCACTTGAAATGTTTGATATAGTAGTTGGTGATACATCAACTATTGAAGACAATTCATCCCTAGACATTCCTTTTAATGTCATTATTTCCTTTAATCGTAGTACAGCCATTTTAATATTTTTTACAAATATATAAAATAAATCAAGTAAGGCTTAATTTATTTTATAAAATATTAAACAAAACTTGCTTTTTAATCAAATATTGCTTTACTTTGTAGTGTATTAATCAAGTATCACTTTATAACTGTAAAAAATGAAAATCGCTAAAACAATCATTGAACAAATTAAATATGCTGATAAATGGGCTTTAATGGCTTATGGTTCTAAAAACTTTATTGCATTACCAGAATCAAAGGAATATCAAGGAGGACTACAATTCCAATGTTCAGGTTTCAGACACAAAGGAACTGTTAGAATCCAATTAAAATGGATTGATACTTACACTATATCATTCATCAGTAAAAAAGGAGAAATTATAAAAGAAGTTAATGATGTGTATTGCGATATGCTAGTAGATATTCTCGACTGGATTGAAGGTAAGTAACCTTCAGTCCTGTGCAAAATTAGGTTATAGCCATACGGTTCACATTATAAAAAATCATTACTCAACAATATCAACCAATTAAACTGTGCAAAATACACCATCCTAAAAATGCACACTTTTTCAAAATTTCACCTAAATAATCCAATTATGAAAAAAGCGAGATACATTCGCCAAAGTACGGCTCAACAATCTAACCTACGCCAACTATCAAAAGCTCATCCAGATGAAATATTATTTATTGATACAATAAGCGGTTCAATTCCTTTTGCTGATAGACCCGCTGGAAAAAAGCTTGTTGAAGCCGTTGAAGCGGGAGAAGTGAATTTTGTTTCAATCCATGCAATCGATAGAGCTGGAAGGTCTACTATCGATGTGTTACAGACCCTTAAATTTTTCTTTGATAAAGGAGTGATTGTTAAGATTGATAATTTAGGACTGGAGTCAATGATAAATGGAAAAGCTAATCCAGTATTTAACCTAATTACAACTATTTTATCAGAGCTATCCAGTTTAGAAAAAACTTCTCTTCTTGAAAGGCAGGCGGAGGGGATAATTCAGGCTCGTTTGCGTGGAGCCTATAAAGGGCGAATAAAAGAAACAAAAGACTCTCCAGAAGAAACACTGGCAAAACACAATAGAGCTGTTAAGGTGATAAAATCAAATCCTACAATGTCACTTAGAGACATGGCAAAACTGGCAAGCGATAAAAGCAAAGGTTATGATGTTTCCCCAAACACCGTAAAAAAAGTAAAAGATTTGATGGTGACTCTTTCTATGATTTGAATTCAATCCCCCCTCCCTCCAGTTACCTGCCTTGGAGGGAGGACTGGGCGCCTTAGTGAAAGTGGGGCTTCGATGCTGTTCGGAAAATTTTTTTTTTAGATTTTTTCTGGGTAATATTTTAAAAGGCTAATTCTAATAAAAATATTTTTTTTAGAATTTTACAAAAAAAAAACATACTTGCTTTTTATTCAAAAAATGTTTCTAAATTTATCTTGGAACTATTATCTTAAAAAGATATGTGTTTTATGATTTTTCTAAATAGTTTTAAAATTCTCTTTGATGAAAACTTCTTTCAATTTAAGAATATCAGCTTCCATAGCACTTCCTTCTTTCTTTTTACCTGTTTTAATATCTTCAAAATAATATTCTAAACTAGCATTCCAATCCATTTGTGAACGGTAAATAAAAGTACACGATTTTTGGCAATTAAGAGTGCAGGATAATTGGCAAGAATAGTGCACGATAATCAGCAAGAATAAGTGCAGGATTATTGGCAAGAATGAATA
>NZ_JBLVPS010000020.1:0-83430 GCF_048286515.1 Flavobacterium rhamnosi
ATTTTGGACACCATATCAAATGATAGGCTATATTGTATGTAGCACTTCTGCTTTTCCTCCATCGCTTTTCCATTAAACAAATATATAAAAAAAGTATTTAACTGTCACTTGTATATCCAAAATGATTAGAAGTATTTGCATTTTCAATTCATCCCCCGTCTAAAGACCCAAGTGTATGGGGGCTTTCTTGAAAAATTATCGTAATTTTTTTTTTAAACTTATTTAACTAAAAAACCCACCTCGATTTTATTATTAAAACGAGATGGATATGGTTTCAACATTTCTACTAAAAAGTCCCCACTATCAATATGTTTTTGAAATAGCTTTAGTGGTTATTTAGTTGTTTTAAATTTTTATTTTATAAAAAGTTCTTTGGTTATAATATAAATTCCCATCGCTAAAACAAACCAACCAAAGGCAGGCTTAAGTTTATTTCCGTCAATTTTTTTTGATAACGCTGTGCCTACAAAAATTCCAACAATCGCAAATGTCGAAATGATAAATAGAAATTTCCAATCAATCCAATTTTCACTACCTTCTCCAAAGAAACCAATCAAAGATTTAGCAGCAATAATTACGAGGGAAGTCCCAACGGCTTCTTTCATAGGTAACTTGCTTAAAATTACTAATGCGGGAATAATTAAAAACCCTCCACCGGCACCCACTAATCCTGTGATAACCCCAACTATAGCACCTTCAATTAGTATGAGCGGATAATTAAATTTCTGTTCTTCAGCTTTTTCTTCTCTATTTTTCTTCTCTTTTTTGATCATACTATACGAAGCTGCAATCATTAGTACCGCAAAAAGCAACATCATCAAGAGGTTTTTGGTTACTATAAAATCACCAATAGTTAATATTTCTTTTGGAATGGCGGGAACGATAAAAGCCCTGGTTGTAAAAACAGCAATAATTGAGGGAATACCAAAAACAATAGCTGTTTTAATATTTACCAAACCTTTTTTGAAATAGCCAACAGTACCGACAGCGCTAGTAAGTCCAACAATAAATAACGAGTAAGCCGTTGCCAAAACGGGTTCGATAGCAAATAGATAAACTAATACCGGTACGGTAAGAATACTACCACCACCGCCAATTAATCCTAATGCAACACCAATGAGTATTGATGAAAAATAACCTATATATTCCATAACTGTACAATTTTATACTGCAAAGATTGTCAGTTAAAATTTCGCGGACAGTAACATTTATCACATTGGTAATTTTATTTTTTAGAAATGAATTTGTTTTGGAAGAAAATAAAAAATGGTCTGAATTTGGAGCCGTGGTGTTATGATTTATTAATGATCCTTGAGATTTTTAAAAAACTAAAAAGCCTTTAAATCGTATTGATTTTCAGGCTTTTGTCTTCAATTTAGAGTAATTTCTAGCGGCTACAGAATAGCATAGTGGATTTAATGTTCTTTAATATCGTAAGATAAGTATCTTATTATCTGTTTATGTTTTAGAAATGCTACTGTTTGTAACTGTTGTATTCCTCATCTGTTACTCTTTCCTGCCAATCGACCGCTCCATTTGAAGTAGTGGCGGTAATGGCAATATGCGTTAACGCACTATCCCGTGAAGCGCCATGCCAATGCTTAACATCAGCGGGAATTTTAATAACATCGCCTCTTTGAATCAATTGTATCGGTTTGCCTTTTTCCTGATAATACCCGGTGCCATCTGTCACAATAAGGATTTGGCCTGCCGGATGAGTATGCCAATTGTTTCTGGCTCCAGGTTCAAAGATTACATTACCAATTACAGTATTAAACTCATTTTCATTTACTAATAATTTAATCGATGCATTTCCAGTAAAATAATCAGCTGATGCTTTCTCACCAGGGGGAAAAATCGGGTGCTGTTCTTTGTTAGTCATAATTTGTTTTTTTTTAAACAGGAGGTACTTTAGCTCTTAAGGGATGCCATATCAATTACAAATCGGTAACGAACATCGCTTTTGAGCATTCTTTCATAGGCTTCGTTAATATCCTGAATTTTGATTACTTCAATTTCAGATACAATATTGTGTTCACCACAAAAGTCAAGCATTTCCTGAGTTTCAGCAATGCCACCAATTAGCGAACCTGCAACAGACTTTCTTCCCATTATCATAGGAACAGTATTTAGAATAGGTTCCAAACCACCCAAATAACCTACTAAAACTAAAGTTCCATTGGTGTTTAAAGTTCCAACATAAGGATTTACATCATGCACATAAGGAACGGTGTCAACAATTAAATCGAATTTTTCATTTACTGATTTCATTTGAGTTTCATCGGTAGAAATTACAACGGCATGCGCGCCTAATTCCAAAGCGTCTTTTTCTTTATCAGGTGTTCTGGAAAAAAGGGTAACTTCTGCACCTAAACCTCTGGCCAGTTTTATAGCCATATGACCTAATCCACCTAAACCTACAACAGCAACTTTACTTCCTTTTCCAATTTTCCAGTGGCGAAGTGGTGACCAAGTGGTTATTCCCGCACATAATAAAGGTGCTGTGGCCGCCAAATCAAGATTGGATGGCACTTTTAAAACAAAGCGTTCGTCTACGACAATTTTTTCAGAATAACCTCCAAAAGTCATCCCGCCTAAATGTTTGTCTTCTCCATTGTAAGTACCGATCCATCCGTTGGAACAGTATTGTTCTAGGTCTTGCTTACAGTTATCGCAGCTGTGGCAAGAATCTACTAAACAGCCAACTGCAGCAAAATCACCCACTTTTAGTTTCGTAACTTCGCTTCCTACTTTGGTCACTTTTCCCACAATTTCGTGACCAGGAACAGCAGGATAAGTCGTAAATCCCCAGTCATTTCTTGCAGTATGTAAATCGGAGTGACAAACACCGCAGTACAAAATTTCGATTTCAATATCTTTGGCAGTAGTATTTCTGCGCTGGATATCCATTTGTTTTAAAGGAGCATCTGCTGCTACCGTACCGTAAGCTTTTACATTTGTTGTTTCCATTTATTAAATTTTTAAAATTGGTATTTATGATTTCTTTTTTTGTTGAAAATTTAAGAACTAATTTAGGACAGTTCCATCCTTAATCTCTTCGTTTGCCTTAGTAAGCAAAATATCCTGCTGTTGTAGCAAATTGCTAAACACTTCGGTACGGTCATCAACTTCAAGTCCAAGGCTTACTTTTATATGTTGGGCCTTTTTGTTAACTACTCTTATTACGTAGATACCTTCTCCAGTGTTTACAACTGCCGTTTTAGGAACTACAAAAGTTTCATTTTTGCTATTAAGTGGCAGAAGCACTTCAGCAACCATTCCAGGGAGTAATTTTCCCTCGGAATTTAGTACATCCAGTTCGACACGTTCGGAACGCAGTTTGAGGTCTAGCGCTCCAGACATTCTGCTAATTTTAGCCTTGAATTCATCGCCACGTAAAGATACCACATTAAATCCAATCCAATCACCCACTTTGAGATAACCAGTGTACGCTTCAGGTACAGATACCGATAAACGCAGTTTCTTTTGGTCTTGCACCGTGAGAAGGGGAACCTGAGCTCCCTGCCCCACATAAGCACCGGTGTTGACATTGCGTGCCGTTACTTTACCATTAAAAGGGGCTCGTATCTGCAGATAGCTTTGGATGACTTTAGCTTCTTTGTACCCCGCACGGGCAGCTGCTAATTGGGCAAAGTCAGAATTTTTTTTAGACAAAGCCAATTCCAAATCATTTTTGGAAATAGTTCCTTCGACCTTGCTCGTTTCAAGTATGCGTTGGTAGGTGCTGTTGCTAGCGGTATAGATTGCTTGCTGCGAATGCAGGCGGGATTCTGCTGCAGCTAACTGCGAACTGATCTCTGGTGCCTCTAATTCGATAAGGAGTTGTCCTTCTATTACTTCAGAGCCAATATCTACTTTCAGAGCCTTAACATAACTGCTTACTTTAGCAAATAAATCCACCTGACTAAAACCAGTTAATTCGGCTGGTAATCGCAATTCGGTGGTCAGTTTTGCTTTTGCTAAAGGAAAGGTTTCCAGTATTGGTTCTGTTTCAGTAATAGCGGCTTCTTTTTTATTCGAATTGCAACTGCTAAGAAAAAAGAGTGCTACACAAAATAGCGAGGTCAATTGTAGTATGTTAGTTTTCATATTATGATTTTAACGATGATATATAATGTACGCTTTCTTCATCTTCAGGATCTAGAGAAATAGATTGCGTGGTTGTTTTTTCCTGTGCCCAGGCAAAAATTAGAGGCAAAATTAACAATACGGCAAAGGTCGAAAATAATAATCCTCCAATAACGGCCCTTCCTAGTGGAGAAACCTGATCACCACCCTCGCCATGACCGATGGCCATCGGTAGCATTCCGGCAATCATAGCTACACTCGTCATGATAATTGGTCGAAGTCGCAAAGCTGCAGCTTCTCGCGCCGATTCCAAAGCATTACCGTTGCGTTTTCGTAATTGTTCGGCATTGGTAACCAATAAAACGGCATTGGCTATTGAAACTCCGACTGACATGATAATTCCCATATACGATTGTAAATTTAGCGTTGAGCCCGTAATGGTTAGCATTAATAAGGCTCCTAATACTACCGCAGGAACGGTTGTTAGAATTACTAAAGAAACTTTGAACGATTGAAAGTTAGCGGCTAGCATTAGGAAGATTACAAAAATGGCAACCAATAATCCGATTTGTAAACTGCTTAATGTTTCATTCAATACTTTACTCATGCCAATTGGTTCGATGAATAAACCACGTGGCAATTCGCCCAGGGAACTTACCGCTGCTGCAACATCTTTTGTAGCTGTACCTAAGTCGGTTTGGTTGATGTTTGCCGTAACTGTAATATAAGGCATAGCTCCTAAATTATCATTTTCACCATTTACAAACGCAGGTGTAATTTTGGCTACATCACTCAAAACAGGACGAAGTGAATTTCTTAATACAGGAATTTCTCCAATATCAGTTTTACTTTTCATTTTATTTAAAGGTACTTGTACCTGAACATTATAGGATAATCCCGCTTTTTCATCAACCCAAGTGTTTTTTTCTGTGTATCTTGAGGAGGATGTGGAGGCAATTAGCGAGCGCGAAATGTCACTCATATCGACACCTAATTCGGCAGCACGGGTTCTGTCAATATCAATATTCAAAGCAGGATAATGAATTGGTTGGCCAATCTGCACATCTCTTAAATATGAAATACGCTGCAACTTTTCGACAATTTTATTGGCGTATGCTTCATTTCGTTTTTTGTCTTTTCCGGCAATTCTAACTTCAATTGGAGTAGGAGAGCCTTGACTCAATACTTTATCAGTAAGCTCTATGGGTTCAAACGAAATTTTTACATCGGGAAGAATTTTTTTAATACGAGCTCTAAAATCATCTTTGAAAACATCCATGTCGACATGGTAATCTTTCAAACTAACTTGAAAAACAGCTTCGTGTGAGCCAGCCATGAATAAATATATTGGATTAATGGAGAACTGTGATGGGTGTTGTCCCACATATACCGATGAAATTCCGATATGCTCTTTGCCTACCATTTTGTTTAATTCTTTCAGCACTAAAACTGCTTTTTCTTCAGTTCGCTCTAAGCGTGTTCCGTCGGGAGCTCTCAATCTGAGCTGAAACTGACTCGAATTTACCTTGGGAAAAACATCCTTTCCAATGTAAGTGATCAATACCACAGCTAAAAGTGTAAGCCCGATAAGATAGGTCAGACTGGTTGCTTTTTTATGTGGAAAAAGACGGTCTAAGGTTTTCATAAATCGAATTCTGAATCTTTCAAAAACACTTATTTTTCCATCAGCATTAAAATCGTCTCTTTCAATCATTACTTTTTTTTGACTGATAAGATCTTTTTCAGATTCGGGAGTTAAGCCACAGGCATTAAACTCTGCTTCATCGTCTGTAATGTTCGGGGCATGTGCCGTTTTTGGATGTTCTTTCATCAGCCAATTCGCCATAACAGGGACAAAAGTTTGAGATAGCAAAAACGAAAAAATCATTGAAAACCCAATTGCTAATGCCAGTGGTAAAAATAATGCTCCAGGAATTCCAACCATTGTAAAAGCAGGAGCGAAAACGGCCAAAATACAAAGTAAAATAAGCAGTTTTGGCAATGCAATTTCTTTACAGGCATCCCAAATGGCGAGTGCCTTAGGTTTTCCCATGTCCAGATGTTGGTGAATGTTTTCAATGGTTACCGTACTTTCATCTACTAAAATCCCGATGGCCAAAGCGAGTCCGCTCAAAGACATCAGATTGATGGTTTGTCCGAATAATTTCAGAAATAAAACGCCGGAAATAATGGATATGGGAATCGTTAAAATCACGATTACAGCGGCTCTTCTGTCACCAAGAAATAATAAAACCATTAAGCCCGTTAACACTGCTCCGATAATTCCTTCTACAATTAAACTTTTAACCGAATTAATGACGTAAACAGATTGGTCAAATTCGTATGTTAATTTTACGTCTTCAGGCAATGTACTTTGAATTTTCGGCAATTCAGACTTGAGTTTCTTAACTACATCCCAAGTCGAAGCATCTCCCGCCTTTGCAATACTAAGGTAAACCGAACGTTTTCCGTTTACCAAAGCATATCCTGCAGTAATATCGGCACCATCTTTTACGGTGGCGACATCACCTAAAGTCAGGTTTTGAACGCTACCTTTAAACAATGGAATTTTCTCGAAATCTTTAACCTCTTTAATGGTGTTGTTAGTAGGCGTAATGTAGTTTTTATCACCAATCCGCACGTTTCCAGAGGGAGCTGTCTGGTTGTTTAGTCGTATCGCTTCTACAATTTGATCCGGTGTTAAACTATGGGAACGCAATAAATCAGGATCTACGTTAACCTCGATTGTTCTTGGACTTCCGCCAAACGGAGCTGGTGATAGCAAACCCGGAATTGAAGTAAAAGAAGCACGCACATACACGTTTGCTAAATCCTGCAATTCATTGTTTGATCTAATTTTGCTGCTTAAAACCAATTGTCCGATAGGTAAAGAGGAAGCATCAAAGCGAATGATAAATGGGGGCTGTGTTCCCGGAGGAAATACCGCTTGAACCCGATTGGATAGCGCACTTAGTTCGGCCGCGGCTTGCGCCATATCCGTGTTTTCATAGTAGGTGAGTTTCATAATCATCAAACCTTGAATATTTTTGGTTTCGACTGATTTTATGCCATTGGCAAAAGGAAGAATATTGACATAATTTTTAGCAAAATAAGCTTCCATTTGGTCCGGAGTATACCCGCCGAAAGGATGTGCAATATAAATTACGGGCAAATTCATTTTAGGAAGAATATCTACCTTTATGTCTTTGATTGCACTAATACCAAAAAAGAACAAGCCAGCTACAAGGACCAGGACTGAAATCGGTTTACGGAGTGCAAATTTTATTAAGTTCATAGTTCGGGATTAAGTTTAAAATTCATTTATAAACAAATTGAAATCTCCAGTTGCCGCAGCTTTCAATAGCAAGGCTTGCCATACGTTTGTAAAAGCGATGTCCTTGTCGGTCTCTGCACGATTAAGTGTAAACAAGGCTGTGGTTGCATCTGTAAATGTTGTCAAGCCATTGTTGTAAAGTGTCAGTCTTTGTAAGTAGGCCAGTTTTGCTGCACTTACCTGTATAGGAGCTTCATTGAAATTTTGTAAAGCAAATTCTATCCTAGCATTTGCAACATCTTCTCTGGCACGCAATTCTAAGTCAATAGCCTTGTATTCCGCTTCAAGACCTTCCGTGATCAACTTCTGGGAACTCGTTTTTTTATTGGAACGTGCTATTGTGGTAAGGTTCCAGACTAATCCTACACCAAAAAGGTAATTTTGTCTTGTAGGGGTGATACCATCAAAATAATTACGTGTATAAGAAGTTTGGTCAACAGCATAATCAGCATTGAAACCTGAAGCTCTGGTCTGATATATTCCGAACAGCGTAAAAGAAGGCAGAAATTCTTTTCTGAATAGTTTTTCCTGTTCTTTACTTTGTATAATACGGCTTCTAAAATATTGTCTTGTCAAATGACTAATTGTATCTGCAGCTGTTTTAGCTACAAGTTTAATGGGAACTTTATTGATGAATGTGGTATCCGTTGCAAAATCCACCGGTTCTATTCCCATCAATTGCACTAGTTCATTGTTTTGGATCTTTACCTGCTCTTTTATTAGGTTGAGTGCTATCTTGGCGCGGGATACTTCTGCAGATGCTGTTGTAGCATCAACTCCTGGCAGTAAGCCATTCTTTACCTTTTCACTCACATTGTGATGAAAAACTTTAGCGCGTTCAAGATTTTTGCTTTGGGAAATAAGTATCCTTTGACTGGCAAGCAGATTGAGGTACGCGCTTGAAATTCTTACTTTATGTTGAAAAAGCTCCTGATCATAATCCTTTTGGTAACGCTCAGCATCAGCTTTAGCTACATTAATTCGTTGTTTCATTCGTCCAAAAGTGAAAAATTCCCAATTGACATTTACAAGATATAATGCACCAAATGACGCATTCCAGTTTTGATTGGAAAGCGGAATTCCCGATGAAGCAACTCCAAGCCCTCCTAAACCATAAAGTGGTCCATTTTGGCCGTTTATGGTGCCATAATCTTGCTGTGCCGATAGATTAATATTAGGAAGATAATCGCTCTTTACTTGCGCTATATTCTCTCTTGAAGCTTCCGCATACTTACTTTTTGCAACAACTAATCCATAATTGCTTACTCCTTTGTCTATGGCTTCTTTAATGCCTAAACTTTGACCGTAGGCACTGGTGAAATTGCAGAACAGTATCAAAAAATAGATTTTTGCAAGGTTTCTCAAATTAATATTAGATTTCATATTTTACATACTTAATTAAGGTTTTGCCTCTTTTTTACATCATTTTTAATTCTGTAAAATTATAATAGCGTCAATCTTTATAAAAACAATAATGAAACAAAAACTTACGAAAATCAAACATTCCTGAATTTTACAGGACTTATTTGAACGTGTTTTTTGAAGAAATTATTAAAGTGGGTTAATTCATTAAAACCTAAGGCAAAACCGACTTCAGATACCGTCCAGGAAGTTTGTTTCAAAAGTATTTTTGCTTCTTGCAATAGGCGCTCGGCAATAATTTGCGAAGTAGTTTTATCGGTGGTTTCTTTTATGGCACGGTTAAGATGATTGACATGTACATTCAGTTTTTCTGCAAAATCAGAAGCCGATCGTAAGTTTACACTTTGATGTGCATCGTCAATAGGGAACTGCCGTTCCAAGAGCTCTAAAAATAAAGTTAAAATCCTTTGAGAAGCATTGAATGGCTGTTTAGTCATTGGTGAAGAAGGCTGCATTTTCATTACAAAATGGATAATTTCGCTTACCACAGTACGAAGGACATCGTATTTATGGATATAAGCCGAATCGATCTCATCAAACATACGCAGATATACTTCGTTCAATAGTTTTACCTGTTCATCGTTTAGTTCAAAAACGTGATTGCCATCAGGCTGAAAAATGGAATATTGGTTGAGGTTCCCGTACTGATGAAAAAAAGCCTGATCGAATACGCAAAAAAAGCCACTCCGTATACCGTCAGTATGTTCCCAACTATACGGAATTTGAGGATTGGAAAATACCAACGCCTGCTTTTTTAGTTCGATTACTTTATCGGCATATTCAATTTTACTTTCGCCAATAAGCAAGGTTATTTTGAAATAATCCCTGCGTTTATACGGTACGGGCTTTGCCTGTTTGCCTATATAGCTCTCCAGTTTAAATACATTAAAATGTCCTATTTGATTAAGAATGTTTTCGGGCATCCAATCGTATTTTCGCTTATAAAAATCAGCTATAGTTTCTACGTTATTCATTTTTTTTATAGTGTAAAATTCAAAAATTTCCAATTTCCTTTATCCGTTTACGCCTTCAATTTCTTTGCTATTGATTTTTATTTCCCAACCCTTTTTTGCAAATGTTCCGGGTAGCGCGCTCCCTGAATTTTTATGTGATTGGCAGCTTCTTCAATTTGCTGTAAATCAGAAGAAGTAAGCGCAACAGCAGCCGCTCCGGTATTTTCTGTCAATCGGTGCAGTTTTGTAGTACCAGGAATAGGTACAATCCATGGTTTTTGCGCCAGCAGCCAAGCCAATGCTATTTGAGCAGGAGTTGCATTTTTCTGTGTCGCTATAGTGTTCAGTAAATCTACCATTGTCTGATTGGCTTTTCGAGCATCTTGTGAAAATCGGGGAACGATATTTCTGAAATCCGTGCTGTCGAAAGTGGTGTTCTCGTCAATCTTTCCAGTAAGAAAACCTTTCCCTAGCGGACTGAACGGTACGAAGCCAATACCTAATTCTTCAAGGGTCGGAATGATTTTCAGTTCGGGTTCTCTCCACCAAAGTGAGTATTCACTCTGTAGTGCGGTTACAGGCTGTACAGCATGGGCACGACGGATTGTTTCCACGCCAGCTTCAGAAAGACCAAAGTGTTTTACCTTGCCTTCTTTAATTAAATCTTGTATGGTCCCAGCAACATCTTCGATCGGCACATTTGTGTCTACACGGTGTTGGTAAAACAAGTCAATTGCATCTGTTTTTAAATAGAACAACGATTTTTCAGCCACGGCTCTAATTCGTTCTGGCCGGCTGTCTTGACCTTGGCTGGAATCTCCTTCCTTAAATCCAAATTTAGTTGCTATAACTACTTCCTTACGAAAAGGCGCCAAGGCTTCTCCTAACAATTTTTCGTTATCGGCACCATATGCTTCAGCAGTATCAAAGAAAGTTACCCCTTGCTCATAGGCAGCTCTGATTAACTTAATGGCTTCTTCTTTATCTGTTGCCGGGCCATACCCAAAACTAAGTCCCATACAGCCTAATCCAAGTGCTGAAACTTCCAATCCGCCACTTCCAAGTTTTCGTTTTTGCATGATTTCTTTTTTTTTAGTAATTAAAAATTTCCTAGTGTGGTATGAAGATTAGCCAATTTCCACTTCTCGTTTTTCGTGGTGTACACTTCTGTATATACAAGCTTGTATACACTGCCACCATTGATTGTAAACGTTGCTTTTCCTACTAAAACGGCAGTGCTTCCGTATAGTTTGACAGCATGTTCTTTAAGTTCAATTTTATCATATACAAAACTTCTGGATCTCATTTGACTAATCCATTCTTTTTTGGAGGTGATCTGTCCTGTGATGTGGATAAAAACTAATTCATCATCAAACAAATCTTCGACTAAATCTATCTTTCCTTGGGTTTTCCAGGAAAATTTTTCCAGCGATAAATTGAGGATTTCAGTTTCAGCTTTTGATTGTGCCATTGTGCTCATTTGTATAAACATTGAGATTAGAATAAATAATGTGAGAAGGCGCAAATTCAAGACTTAATCTTCTGACATTGAAAGTAGCTCTTCATTAAGCCTGGCTCCCTGCACAGAAATTTTCGACATTTTCGTATCAATTTCCAGAAGATCTTCTTTTGTCAATTCCACCTGCATAGATTTGATATTATCCTCGATGTATTCTACTTTGTCCATGCCCGGAATAGGTATAATCCATGGCTTTTGTGCCAGCAACCAAGCCAGGGCTATCTGAACAGGTGTGGCATTTTTTTTACTTGCCATATTCCGAAGCATTGTAACAACAGGCATGTTGGCTTTTATAGCTTCTGGTGAAAAACGAGGGAAATTGGCACGTAAGTCGGTGGCACTATCAAATTTGGTGTCGGTTGTTATATTGCCTGCAAGGAATCCTGTGCCAAGAGGTCCCCAAGGCACGAAACCAATTCCAAGTTCTTCGCACGCTGGTAAAACTAATGCTTCAGGTTCTCTTGTCCAGATAGAATACTGGTTTTGAACAGCTGCTACCGGATGTATCGCGTGTGCACGACGAATGGTCTGGGCGCCCACTTCCGAAAGACCATAGTGTCTGATTTTGCCCTCTTGTATTAAATCTTTTAGCGTACCTGCCACATCTTCAATGGGTACATTAGGATCAACACGGTGTTGGTAGAATAAGTCGAGATAGTCTGTTCTGAGGCGTTTTAAAGATTCCTCGGCTACTTTTCTGATATGTTGAGGGCGGCTATTAATTCCAGTGTCTGAAATCATCCCAAATTTGGTAGCAATGATTGTCTGTTTTCTAAAAGGTTGTAAAGCTTTGCCGACCAATAGTTCATTGGTCAATGGACCATAAGCTTCGGCAGTGTCAAAAAAGGTGATACCTTTTTCAAATGCTGCGCGGATGACATGAATGCCTTCAGTGGTGTCAACCGCTTTTCCTGTTCCGAAACTCAAGTTCATGCAACCCATTCCCAGGGCTGAGACTTCTAATCCGCTATTTCCAAGTGTGCGTTTTTGCATTTCCATATCCTCAAAATTTTAATTAATAAATTAGGATACAAAGGTAGAATGGGGCTAAGGGATAGAATAACGAAAAAGAAACGATAGTTTACGAAAATCAAACATTTCGAAACTTTGTAGGGCTTAGTTGAACGTGTTTTTTAAAAAAATTATTAAAGTGGGTTACTTCAGTAAAACCTAACGCATATGCAATTTCAGATACGGTCCATGCAGTTTGTCGCAACAGAATCTTTGCTTCCTGTAGGAGGCGTTCGGCAATTATCTGTGAAGTGGTTTTATCTGTAGATTCTTTTATGGCCCTGTTGAGATGATTAACATGTACGTTCAACTTTTCGGCATAATCAGAAGCAGAGCGAAGACTTACTATTTGGCGCGGATCATCAATAGGGAATTGACGTTCCAGCAATTCCAAAAATAAGGTTGAAATACGTTGAGCAGCATTCAAAGGATGTTTGGCTAAATTCTGTGAAGGAGCCATTTTCAAAGCAAAGTGAACGATTTCAAAAACAATGGTTCTAAGGACATCGTATTTGTATGCGTATTCTGAATTAATTTCCTCAAACATACGCTCGTAAGTCGCGCTTAATATTTTTACCTGCTCGTCGGTGATTTCAAAAACATGGCTGCCATCCGGCTGAAAAAGGGAATAATGGTTGAGGTTTCCATACTGATGAAAAAAGGCCTGATCAAAAATGCAAAAATAGCCATGGTGAATATTATCAGTATGTTCCCAACTATAGGGAATTTGCGGATTAGAAAATACCAGAGCCTGTTTTTGGATTTGAATAGCTTTATCAGCATATTGGATAGTACTTTCGCCCACTAACAACGTTATTTTAAAATAATCTCTTTTTTTGTAGGGTACCGGTTTGGTAGTATTACCACTAAAAGGTTCTAATTTGAATACGTTAAAATGTCCAATTTCTTTCTGCAAAGCATCGGGCATGAAATCATACTTTCTTTGGTAAAACTCTTCTATGGTTTCTACTGCATTCATTTTATAAAATTACGAATTTCAAATAAAAAAAGACTAAGTTTTTGTAAAAAAAATAAATACCTCATTATGGCTTTCCTGCAAAATTTGTTAAAAACAAAACTCCAAATTCTTAAATCGCTGTCGTTTATTTTAAGATGCTTTATGATTTTCTAACGTAAAGCATCGTGAAAAATAATTCCCAAAGTATGTCGTTCGCCACTATGAATTTCACTTACGCCGTGTTTCATATTTACACGATAGTACCCTTTACTGCCTTTAACCGGTCGAAAGTTAGTAGTAAAAATTAACATGTCTCCTTTCTTAGGTTTTAATACTATGGCTTTTGATTGTGCTCTCGGTGTTTGTTGGGTCAAAACAAATTCACCACCTGTAAAATCTTGGTCTTGTTCGTTTAAAAATAAAACAGCCTGAATTGGAAAATAGACATCCCCATACAAATCCTGGTGCAAGGTATTGTGGCCGCCTTTGCCATATTTTAAAATCAAAACGGTTGCTTCCAGTTGCTTATTTTCGATACACCGTTTCAGAAGGTCTTGATGTGAATCAGGAAAGACTGTTGGAATATTTAACACTTTCATCCAGGTATTTGCAATTGGAGCAAGTTTTGGATATACGCTTTCTCTAATGTTTTGAATAAGATTAGGCAGAGGATAATTGAAATATTTATATTCTCCCAAACCAAAACGGTAGCGCTCCATCACTACCGTTTTTCTGTAAATATTTGGATCGTCGTAGCATTTTGTCAATGTGATGCATTGTTCGCTTGTTAAGAGTTTAGAAATGATAGCAAACCCCTTTTCGTGCATTTCGTTAGCTATGTTTTGCCAATTTATTGAGGCTATTTTTTCTTCCATTATTTAGTATTTGATAATCCACCATCAACTAAAATTTCTGCTCCGTGAATATAGGAAGCATCATCAGAGGTAAGAAAAAGAGCTACTTTTGCAATTTCCAAAGGCTCCCCAAAACGTTTAAATGGAAGTGTCGGAATTATTCCCTCAACTGCTCCTTCTATCTGGTTAGTTGTAAGGCCAGTATTATTGAAAATGTTTGTTTTGATATAACCTGGACTTATTCCATTTACTCGTATTTTCCTTATTGTGCATTCAGAAGCAAATGTTTTTATAAAGGATTGAACTGCGGATTTCGCAGCAGAATAAATGGAGAAATTTTCTATTCCAAATGCTGTTACAAAAGAAGTGTTTAATAGTATTGAACCTCCTTCATTCATTATTGGTAACATTTGTTGAACGGTAAAAAATGTTCCTTTTACTAACAGATTAAATAATTCATCAAAATGATTTTCGTTCACCATTTCAATTGGAGCAAACTTGCCATAGCCAGCATTTACAAATAAAATATCTAATTTATTTGTGTGCAGCTTTATCTGTTTTTGTAAATCAAAAATATCCGATGTCTTTCCTGCATTTGACACAATTCCAAAGGCATTTGGACCTAAACGATTTACGGCCTTGTTTACTGTTTCTTGGCTGCGTCCCGTAATGATTACAATCGCTCCTTCTTTAATAAATTCTTGTGCTGTAGCAAATCCCATTCCGTTTGTTCCCCCCCCGTAATTAAGGCAACTTTGTTTTTACATTTTTGCATATTTGTTTAATTTGAAATGCAAATATTCACATAGTTGAGTAGCGGTAAAACCCGAAACTTGCTAACTTAAAATTCCGAATGTATTTTTGTCCCCTCCCAACCAATAATCGCTGTTTTTCTCGTGTTGCCCCACATATAACCACCAAGTATTCCTGTGGATTGAATAACACGATGGCAAGGAATTAAGAAAGCAACGGGATTGCTTCCAATTGCAGTGCCTACCGCTCTTGAAGCATTTGGGTTTTTAATTTTATTGGCAATAGCTCCGTAGGTTGTAAGTTGTCCAACTGGAATTTTTAGAAGTGTTTGCCAAATTTTTAGCTGAAAATCTGTTCCTTTTAAGTGTAGTTTTATTTGGGTAAGTTTTGTCCAATCGTTAGTAAAAATACGGATTGCATTTTGCTGAATTAAATCAACCATTGGTCTGAAATGAGCATTTGGAAAATGGTTTTGCATTGTTAAAAGTGAAATAGATTCGTCATCGGAAAATGCCATATAACAAATTCCTTTTTCGGTGGATGCCACTATAATGTTTCCAAACGGACTTTCAGCAAAACTATAATTTATAACCAATTCTTTACCTCCATTTTTGTATTCTGCGGGGGTCATGCCTTCTATATTGATAAACAAGTCGTGTAATCGCCCCGTACCTGAAAGTCCTGTTTCGTGAGCAGTTTCAAAAAGTGTTGCTTGATTTTCTTTTAATAGTGTCTTGGCATATTCTACGGTTGTGTATTGCAAGAATTTTTTTGGGCTTGTCCCTGCCCATTCGCTAAAAAGGCGCTGAAAATGAAATGGACTTAAATTAACTTTCTTTGCAACTTCGTCAAGATTCGGTTGGTCTTTAAAGTTTGTTTTGATATACTCGATTGCCGCCGCGATCCGTTTATAATTGATATTTTGCTGTTCGGTCATTGTATTCAAATTTTTTTTAAAGCAAAGATCGAAAGAAATTTGCCGGTATAAAATCCGAAACTTGCTAATGTTTGCCTATCCCAAAATAAATTTACCTCATTTTGTTACCGCTATACTTTCCTTCTGAAAAATATTCAGCGTCTTCATCAGTTACAAATAAATGAGTTTGGGCGTTAAAACGCTCAGACCTACAAGTGGTCCGTTCTGAAGTTATTTTTGTGCTTATTGTATGGTTTTAAATAAGTCCATTTTTGTCTGTTATATTTCGAAAAGGATGTTATTATGACTCAATAAATCATAATTTATTGGTTTTTTTTCTGCGTTGGTACTATTTTCTTTGTGAATTTCTTCACTCTATTTGATAAGGGTAGTTGGGTGCTCTTTACAAATTAAGTAAGTTGTTTATTTCCAAACCTTACGCCGGTTTTTTAGATAGCGATAACAAAACTCAGAATGAAACCAATTGGGTGTAGTTCTCAAACGGAGTTTTGTTACCAGAATCTTATTTATTATTTTTAATAATCAAAACGTTTAAAGGCTTCAATAGCTTCATATTCGGCCAAACCTAGATTATCATACAGTTTTGCGGTGTTTTTGTTGCGATCTTCTGCTCTAACCCAAAATTCTCGGGAGTCATTTCCTTGAAACATTACCCTGTCTTTTTGAGATTGGTGGTATAAAATAGCATGTCTTTTTAACAAAACTTCATCTGGGCTTAATGGTACAGCCATGTCGATTTCGTGAATGTCCCATTCATGCCAGGCACCTCTGTACAACCACAACCAACAATCATTCATGTAAGACTCTGGTTTCAATTGTTTCATTGCAGCAAATATGGCATTCAGACAAACTTCGTGAGTGCCGTGCGGATCTGCTAAATCTCCAGCAGCAAAAACCTGATGCGGTTTTATTTTTGCAATAATAGCTGCAACTATTGCTATGTCTTCAGAACCCAATGGGTTTTTCTTTACGCGGCCAGTTTCATAAAAAGGAAGATCTAAAAAGTGTGTGTTTTCATCTTTTAGCCCAATGTATCTTGTTGCGGCGTACGACTCGCGACGTCTGATAAGGCCTTTTAGTTTTCGGACTTCAAGGGAATCAATTTGATTTTCCGTTTTTTTGTTTATGAAATTTATTACCGCTGGAAAATCAATATTGCAATGTGCTTCTCCAATAAAATCGTTGCATACTTCCGCAAATTTCAATGCCTCATCATCTGTAACTGCTATATTTCCAGATGTTTGATATACTACATGTACGTCATGTCCTTGCTTTATTAATTTAGAAAAGGTTCCTCCCATAGAAATGACATCATCATCAGGATGTGGACTAAAAAGGATTATTCTTTTCTTTGCAGGATTAGCTCTTTCTGGTCTATTTGAATCATCTGTATTGGGCTTTCCACCAGGCCATCCGGTTATGGTATGCTGCAATACATTAAACATATTAATATTCAAATCGTAAGCAGATCCTTCTTGTGCCAAAAGATCTGACATTCCGTTATTGTTGTAATCTCTATCAGTCAGTTTTAAAATCGATTGTTTTGTTTCCTGGCAAAGCCAAACAATCGCTTTATTTTTTAGTTCTTGTGTCCAAATACATTCTCTAACCAACCACGGAGTTTCAAATCTGGTTAATTCTGATGCAGCAGATTGGTCTAAAACGAAAGTAGCGTTGGTATGATTTTGCAAGAATGTAGCGGGAACCTCTGAACTTATTTCTCCCTGAATAGTTCTCTTTATGATAGAAGCTTTATTTTGGCCCCAAGCCATTAATACAATTCTTTTGGATCTCAAAATGGTAGAAACTCCCATTGTGATGGCTCTTTTAGGAACATTGTCAATTCCATTAAAATCAGAAGATGCATCAATCCTTGTAATATGATCCAAAGTGATTATTCGGGTTCCGGAATTGATATGGGAGCCTGGTTCATTGAAACCCACGTGTCCCGTACGTCCAATTCCCAATAATTGGAAATCAAGTCCTCCGGCATTTTTTATTTTCATTTCATAAGTAATGCAATATTGATTCAGCTCATCAATGGCGACCGTACCATCAGGAATATTCACATTCTCCGGTTTAATGTCTATGTGATTAAAAAGATGCTGATGCATGAAATAATGATAGCTTTGATTGTTTTCTTTTGTCATTGGATAGTATTCGTCCAAATTGAAAGTTATTACATTGCTGAAGCTTAGTCCTTCTTCCTTATGCAATCGCACCAGTTCTTCATAGACCTTTATTGGCGAAGAGCCTGTAGCCAGGCCAAGAACACATGGTTTGTTTTTGGCTTGTTTAGAACTGATTAATGCTGCTATTTCTTGTGCGACAATTTTTGAGGCTTCAACAGAATTTTTAAAAATTTCATTATGAATTTTTTCGAATCTCGTTTCTTCAAATTTACCGGCACTTTTATAACTGATGTCAGGTTTAATTTCTAAAACATTTTTCATTTTTTTTTTATTTGCGTTAATTACTTAATTTTTTATTGTTTTGTTTCTATAAGTAGTCCTATTTTGGTTGCCGTCGAGGCGGATGCCCATAAGAAGACAAATGCCAGACCAGTAAACAGAAGTTTCCACTCCTGGGATCTAACTATATTTGGAACTGTTATGGCTTTAGCTGTTTTATTTAAAATATCAGGGTTACGTCAAATAGTATTCAACGTTTCGAGCTGAGACAGATTAGCATTGAATGTGACAAAACTGGCTGGAAATCCAGGTTTTATTTTTCCCAATTGATCTTCCATATTTATTGCATTTGCCACACAACAAGTAGCCATTTTAATAGCTTGATCCGCAGATACATTTAAATGATTGAAAGCATTCTGGACTGCTTCTTTCATCGAAATACTAGCACCTGCCAAATTACCTTCTTCATTT
Source organism: Flavobacterium rhamnosi (assembly GCF_048286515.1). Taxonomy (NCBI): domain Bacteria; kingdom Pseudomonadati; phylum Bacteroidota; class Flavobacteriia; order Flavobacteriales; family Flavobacteriaceae; genus Flavobacterium; species Flavobacterium rhamnosi. The sequence goes on from NZ_JBLVPS010000020.1 coordinate 18,713, forward strand.
CTGTAAAAGCCATTTTCCAGATGAGCATCAAAATTTTCCCATTTAAAACTGGAAACTTTGCGCCCTAAAAAAGCAGCATCACTTATTAAAAAGAATTTATCCTGCTTTAGTTTATAGGCTAATCTTGCAGCGGCGTAATCACAATGGGCACCATCTAGAATAACAGGAGCATAAACGGTTTCATTTTCTAAAGTGGCTCCGACTAAACCCGGTTCCCTATGGCCAAATTGAGTCATAGCATTGAACAAATGTGTTACCAGTTTAATACCTTTAGAAAAATAATATTGCGCTTCTTTATAGGTCATGGTCGAATGTCCTGCAGAAATAACGATACCACTTTCTAAGAGCATGTCCAACTGCTCTTCTGTAAAGCATTCTGGGGCAATGGTGATTACTTTTATCACATCTTTACCGTGACGGATAATTTCTTCCAATTCAGAATTGGTAGGTTTGCGGACCTGATGAATACTATGAGCACCGCGTTTTAAAGGATTCAAAAAAGGACCTTCCAGATGCATTCCTATTACTCCGTTATTGTACTTTGCTTTGTAATTACGAATGGCTTCAATACCTTGAAGAATGGTTTCATTGGAAGAAGATATCAGGCATGGAAGCACATGAGTAGTACCATATTTTAGGCTGGTTTCATAAATATCCTGAATGGTTTCTTCCGTTGGGGTTTGACTAAAATAAAGCTTCTCTCCACCATTTATTTGAATGTCTATTAAACCAGCAGCAATGTGCTCTCCTTTCAAGTCAATGAGTTGAACATCAGTGGGAGTTTCTTTTTGGACCGAAGTAATTATTCCGTTTTCTATAATAATGACGTCATTATTTATTGCTTCGCCAGTATGTACAATACCGTTAACAATGGCTTGTTTCATTTTTTATGATTTAATATGTTTACATTTCTTTTGGGAGATAACCGAAATCAAGTTCAACTGTCTTCTAAATACTCATTAAGTAGCTGCAAACAGTACCATTCCTGTCTTGGCAAATGGAAAGGTCCTTTGAACATATTTCCTTTTGCCGTTTGGGCGATTGTTCCGTCTCTGTGCAAATACCCAAACCATTCTCCGTTTTCTTTATCATGGAATTTGCTGTAGGCATAGTCATGTACCATTTTGTGCCATGTTGCATATTTTTCATTACCAGTCATGATGTAGGCTAAAAGAGTTGCAATAATCACTTCGTTATGTGGCCACCAGAATTTCATGTCCTGCCAGTATTCTTGTACGGGTTTGTCATATACATCACGGTAATACAGAATGCCACCGTGCTGCTTATCCCATCCGCGTTCCCACATGTAATCAAGCATTTTACAGCCCAATTCAATTAAATGGGGATCATTATTGCGGTATTTTGCTTCCTGTAAAATAAACCAGGCACCTTCAATGGCGTGACCAGGATTCAACGTGCGACCATCAATATGATCGATAATGGAACCATCTGGCGCTACTTGTTCCATTACACACTGAATATCGTCTTTTACAAAATCAGTTTCAATTTCTGTAATCCATTTACTAATATACTCATCACAACGTGGATCTCCGATATTTTCCCGTAGCTGTTGTGCCGTGTTTATCATAATCATTGGTGTGCCAATTCCTTTTGATGGTCGGGTAGCTGTGAATTTAGGTTCTAATAAATCGGGTGTGGTTGAATACTCGATACATTTTCCGAATAAAAAGCGCGCTTTTTCAGCGGCTGTTTCATCTTGGCTAGCTTTTGCGTAAGCTGACATGGCAATAACTGCAAATGTTTCCGAGAAGTAATACCGGCGTTTGCGTATGGGTTGTCCGTCTCGTGTTACGTGAAAAAACATCTTTCCATCGGTATCAAAGCAATGGTTGTTTAAAAAATCGATACCTGTCTTAGCACCTTCTAACCATTCTTGTTTTGGCTCGATAGTATTGTAAAGCGTAGCCAATAACCAAGCGGCACGGCCTTGTATCCAAACGGCTTTGTCATCATCAATTAAACTTGCATCTTGATCACGCATTAATAAATAACCTCCAAATTCGGTATCAATAGAACGTGGAAACCAAAATGGAACAGTGTCATTTAATAATTGATTCTGATAGAAGTTTCTGAGATTTTGAAGATCTATTTTTGAATAACTCATTTTTTTAAATATTATATAGTAGTATGTAACTAATTGTATTTTATAACCGGCATTACTTTAGATGTCATTAAGTCAACCTTATTTGACGATGCGTTTATCTGTACGGAATTTCTTTTAATTTTAGTAGTTGTATTGACTTCTAGTCTAAAAGTCGAAGAGGGCAAGCCAGCTTCGTTTACTAAATTGGCTGTGGTAAAAGGTTTCCATGCGTATAAAACCGTTCTTATTTTTTCTCCTTTCGGGACATTAATAATTACTTTATTTTTTACGATTACTGCTTTGCTTTGGACGTGAATTCCTTTGTCGTTTACTAATTCAAAACCAATTAGTTCTTTTTTGTCTGCGGTGGTCAGTTGTTTTGCAAATGCAAATGAAACTATGATGCTTTCGTCTTTTTGCACCGCTTTCAAAGCAGAAGGGCCATTGGCAATTACAGATTTCCCATAAGTGTAGCGCAGGGCTAAGAGAGCCAAACGATCTGCTACTTCTTTTTTCTTAATTGGATGTACATTAAGGCTGTCCCCATAATCCATACTGATCGCCATACCACTCTGAGGTATTTTATGTTGCAATCTGTTTTGGACAGCTCTGAATGCTGGCCATGTTGGTCGATCAATACTTGATAATTGGACATAATAGAAGGGAAGTGATGTACCCCATGCTTTGCGCCAGCTTTGCACTAATAGTGGCATAAGATGTTCATACAGGTCAACATTGTGTGCATTGCTTTCGCCTTGGTACCAAATTATTCCTTTTATTGGAAATTTTGTAAAACCTTCTACTCCTGCTTCAAAATTATAGGAAGGATCATACGGATGGCGTTGTTTTACATTTGTAGCGTTTTTCAAATTTAGATTCGCACGTTCTCTGACCCATGGCATAATGAAGTCAGATTTGCGCCAGTTGGTTAATAAATCGACCACTTTGTCGTCATGTTCTAACGTATACCTGTCAATCCATGATTCTATTGGCGATCCACCAACAGCAACTTGAATTAAACCTACCGGTACATTCTGTTCATGGGCTATGTTTTTACCAAAGTAGTAAGCGATTGCAGAAAAATCTTTGACACTTATAGCGTCAGTGACAGACCAACTTCCGGAAAAGTATTCGAGCTGATTGGTTTTAATCAAAATGATAGAATCCCAAGGCCTTTCATCAGTCTCACCAATAGCTTTGGCATTGAATAGTCGAATAGCGGAATTTGCAATTGCTTTTTTTACTTCCGCTGAACCATTTTCTGAATTTTGAAGTTGAAATGCCATATTTGACTGTCCGGAGCAGAACCAGACATCCCCAATTAGAATATTCCTTAAAACAATTTGTGTTCTTTCAGATTGAATGTCCATTTCATAAGGTCCGCCGTGGATCATCGAAGGGAAAGTAACTTCCCATTTTCCATATTTGTCGGTGACGGCAGCTTCTTTTTGTTTTTTGAACGTTATTTTAATTGTATCACCTCCGTTAGCCGTTCCATAGATTTTAATGGGTTGGTTGCGCTGCATAACCATATTGTCCGTGAAAACAGAAGCTAATTTTAGTCCACCATAATTTTGTGTAGTATTTTCATAAACGGTTTTCGCCAGAATAGTTGCTCCTTCTTTTGTCGGATGCAAAGCATCAGGAAAAAGATCTGGGCGATGGTACAGCTTTTCATGCAAGTCAATTAAATGAACCTGATTCGCTTTTGCAATATTTGTTATATGGGATTGAATTTGCCAAAACCAATCTCTCGTTCCCGATTTAAAACGAAGGTGCTCATTAAATATTGGGGTCAATCGACAGATGTAAATTTTGACAGCCGGATTTTGTTTTTTTAATGCATCCAGTAACCAGGCATAATCAGCATCAAATTCCCCATTGTAATTAGGCCAGTTTCTAGGATCGGTATCATTTAAACCTAAATGAATAATAGCAATATCAGGCTTGTATGCAATGGCATCAGCACATTCCTTTGTGCTAGCGTAGGGAGTGCTTCCTTTTTTCAATAGTGTTGCTCCACTATGCCCAAAATTCCTTACTTCATATTGCTCACCCATCAGGATTTGAAGTTGTGAAGGGTAGGATTCTTTTGTAGCATCAGATAAGAGATAACCCGCTGTTACAGAATCTCCAATGCAGGCCACTTTGATAGTTGTTTTTTGCGCAACGGACTCAAAATGAAAGCCTATTGAAACGAAAAAGACCAATAAATATAGATTTCTTTCTATTGCACTCATGGTTTTATTTTTTCAGGAATTAGTACAGATTAGGCATAAATTATCCACAAGGCGGAACACAAAGCTCCGCCTTAACAGATAAAAACCAAACCAACTTAAACCAATTATTAGAACTTAATAAATGATACTAGAACGTTTTAGGCATCAACGAAATCATTCACTTTAGGGTGTAGAAAACAGATTTGTAGCACTAATGCAATTACAACCACCCCCGCCATCAAAGCAAAGCCAGAGCCTAAAGTTCCGCTATCGGATGATTTGCCTAATAATGAAGTTACTAATGCACCACAACCGACTCCGGTCATATTTAAAACACCATAGGCCGTCGCCCGGTATTTTGAAGAAACAAACTGACATATGATAGGCATGTTATTGGCATCAAACATTCCGTAACCTATACCAAAACAAAGTGCAGCACCAACGACATTGAATAAAGAATGGCCAAAACCAATTAGCAATAAAGCAGGAATTGTTAAACTTAGCCCAATCGCACTGGTATATACCCTGCCTTTGATATTTTTCTGTACCCATTTATCCGATAAGATACCACCGAAAATCACACCCAATAAAGAGGAGAATGAAATAGCGATGGTTGCTAAGGGACCTGCCTGTTCCATTGGGATCCCTAAGTTTTCAGAAAATAGGGTAGGCAGCCAGTTTTTAGTAGCCCAGCCCGGTAAGCTTATTATGGCGAAATAGAATAAGATAATCCAGAAAGATATGTTAGTGAGTAACAAAGCTAAACCTTTAAAAAGAGAACTTTTTTCATTTGATGTCATCAAATCCGAATCGGAATATTTTATTTCAACAGCTTTTTTCTCTCTCAATAGGAACACTAAAACAAAAGCATAAACAACACCTATTATTCCAAAATAATGAAAGGTAGAATGCCAGGAATAGGTAGCGGCGATAGTAGCGCCAAAACCTCCTAATGCGGAGCCCACATAAAGCCCTGTCATATGAATACCAATGGCAAGAGATCTTGTTTTTTGCTGATGATAATCGGCAATTAAGGATAAACCAGCAGGAATATAGAGGGCTTCACTCACTCCCATAAGCGCTCTTAACCAATAGACCTGATTGTAAGTTGTTGCATACCCCATTGCATAAGTTACCGCTGACCAAACAAATAAACTCCCTACGATGAGCCATTTTCTGTTTAATTTGTCCGCAATAATTCCAGATACAGGGCTCATTAAGGCATAAATCCAAAGGAATATTGCCATTAGACGCCCAAAATTTTCACCGGAAACTAATTCAGGGATATCCGCTTCCATTGAAGGACGCATCGTAGCCAGCATTTGCCTGTCCATATAGTTTAGTAATGCGACAAGCCAGAGCAAGCCTACAACTACCCACGGATAATATTTACTGTTTTTCATGTATTATTTTTTTAAGTTCTAACGTTCTTTTTCAACATGAAAAGGGAAGGTAAAACTAATTGAATGAGTGTTATTTTATTGTTCCTAACTGGACATCAGGTGTACGAATTCCAGGTTTTATTTCGCCATTTGATAAAATTATTTCCTCATTCCACATGGTGGCTGTTGTAGTCACATGAGCAAGAAAGGGCAATTCACCAATCTTAGACCATGAATCGGTAAGGGTATCGTATAATAAGATTCCTTTATAAAAACCGTCATGATTCGTGTTTAACTTATTCTTCTCTGCAGCTAGTCTGGCCTTTTCTTGTGGAGAATCAGTTTGTGCAATTTGGGATAAATAGGTTTCGATTTTATGAAAAACAATACCATTATCACCGCCAGTAATTAATATAAAATGGTTCCCTACAGCCACACCAGCACCAGCCGAAAAATTAGTTGTGTTTTCGCCATCAGAAATGCTTGCACGACTTTCCCAAATTTGTTTTTTAATGTTAAAAACGAAAGTGGTATTGTGCAGATCACTTATTCCTGAAGGTGTTTTTGTTCGCCCGCCAATCACATAAATAGAGGTTCCATCTTTGTCTTTTTGAACTACCGCAACGGAATTCGCCAGAGCGATTGGTAATTTTGGCAATGTTTTCCACTGCGGATTAGTACTGTTTAAATCAAGACTTAAAAACAGATCAGAAGATTTAGTCGCCTCATCACCACCAATGGCGTATAGTACATTCCCAATATGTGTAAGACCAATATTTGTAATGGGTATAGGGAAATTAGGTAACGATTTTGTTTCAACCTCACTTGTAGCTGGATTCCATTTTAGAATAAAAGTTTTATTGGAAAGTCCATTTTCATTTTCACCACCTACATATACCACCCCTAGGTCAGTTGAAGTAGAGCCACAATAGGCGATAGGTTCCGCTAATGTATTTTTTACCTCCTTGTTCCAACTGTATTTATTGTTGCATTTATGCAATACATGAATCTCTTTTGAATACTGTTTTTTTCCACCTTCCCATGGCATTTTTTCTTGGAAATTGGCACCTCCGGTGACAATTAAAACATCGTTACTAATACCATTAATAGCACCTGCAAAACCCAATGAGATGCTTCCATCGGCATTTTGTAATTGCGCTATAGTTTTCCATTGCACCTGGTTTATGGCTTTTTTTTGAGAAAGGATATCAGTTGTTGACATAATAAGTAGTAAAAGAATTAGAGGAGAAATGTATTTATACATAATGCTTGTTTTGAAATAAAACGAAATAAGCTATTTTGATTTGAAATCTTCAAAATTTAGGCTTTCCACATCTTTTTTAAATAATTCGAATTGATCAGTGCTCATGTTTTTGACAGGCAATCTAAATTCACCTAAATCAAATCCAACCATTTTCATATAGGCTTTACCCACAGATATGCCACCGTATTTACCCAATAAGCGAATCATATCGATGGATTGTTGCTGTAAAACACGTGCTTTAACCAGATCATTGGCATTAAAAGAGGCAATCAAATCATAATACAACGGAGCCGCATAATTAAACGTGCTTCCTACAGCACCTTTGGCGCCTAAAACTAACGCAGACAGCATATTTTCGTCACGTCCCCAAAGCATATCGTATTTCCCATTTTTATAGCTCATGCAACTTTGAAAATCCATGAAATCTTCATGAGTATATTTTACCCCTGCAAAATTCGGTAGTCTTCCGTCTAAGGCTTTGACTAAATCAAACATCGGCACGTTTACTCCTGTCAATACTGGAATGTGGTAGTAATAGAAAGGCATATCAGGAACACTTTCGCCTACTTTGATGCAGACCTGTGCCAGCATATCGGCATTGGCAGGTTTGAAATAAAATGGAGCTGTCAGTGAAACGGCATACAAACCGATTTCATAGGCGTGTTGTGCCAGGTCAATACAATCTGAAAGACAAGTTCCACCTAAGAATACCATCACCTTAAAATCAGCATCATCATTAGAACAGTCAGCCCAGGCTTGCGCAACGGCTTTTTTCTCTTCTAATGTAATGGAAACTCCTTCTCCGGTGGAGCCATTGATAAAGGCGCCTGTAATTCCGTTTCGTTTCAGAAAAGTATAGTAAGTCGGAATTAGGCTAACATCTAATTTTCCATTACTATCAAAGGGTGTAAAAGGAGCTGAAATAAGCCCTTGCAAATGTTCAATTTTCATGATATCTATTTTTTTTTGTCGTTCTCTTTATGCTTTTTTAGTAGACCGGGAATTTAAAACTCCCGGCTACTTTAAATCTAGATTTTATTATGGGTTTTGAGTAATTTTAGGATTGAAGTTAATGGTATTTTGGGATATTGGAAACAATACCTTTTTACCGGTCATTGATGGTACAAGATCCGTTTTGTTGAAACGTACTAAATCCCACCATGCCTTACCTTCAAAAGCTAATTCTTTTAAACGTTCGTTTAAAATAACATCATTGTTAGCTGCCATAGATCCATTTGTAAATGCCGAAGAAGCATCGGCTCTTTGCATTACTTGATTCATTTCTAAAGTTGGATCCTGACCTAAAGCATTTTTAATTTCTGCTTTCATCAACAATATATCAGCCCAACGATAAATAATAATATCGCTAACAAATCTTCTGGTAGCGCCGTCGACAGTTCCATTGTATTTCACTAAACCTGTTACGACCGGAGTAGAACCATTAAATAGCGTTAAGTAAGTAGCTGTTTTTCGGGTATCGGTAGCACTAAAATTAAAACGGGTTATGTCTGGTTGTACTCTGGAAATACCGGCATTACCAGTACCAACTCCCAAGGTTCCAAAAGTTGCAGTTGCTGTGGCTGCTGTTAGTGGTGCAAAGTCACTTGGTCCAACAAACATGAAAGAATTCCAATTATCAGATAATGATGAAGGTACATCAGCTATGGAATAACGAACTGCAAAAAGCACTTCCGCATTTCCTTTATTGGTAAAGCCAAATACATCTTTGAAATTAGGCAGTAATGTTGGTGCTGATGGAATAGCATTAATTGCAGTTAAAGCCGTATTTAAATCAGTATTTCCGCCACCTAATTGTTTTGCGGTCCATAAATTCACATCTGCTTTCAAAGCATATGTAGAAGCTAAAGACAGCTGAGCTTTATTGTTTGTGGCATCAGGATAATTAGCAATAGCCGATTCAATATCAGTCTTAATGAATGCAAAAGTTTCTTCAATCGTATTGCGAGGAACAATATATTCTGATTGATTTGTGTTTTCCGTTGGTGTCGTTACAATTGGCACACCTCCCCAAGAGCGGGCCATAATGAAATAAGCTAAAGCACGCATAGCATGCGCTTGCGCTATATATCTCTTTTGTTCATTCAATGTTGTCGGACTAAATTGAATTGTCGGGACATATTTCAAAACTAAATTAGCCTGGTGAACTACCGTGTACAAACCCGCCCAGTCTACATCGATGTTTTGTGCAGTTAGATTGTTATTGTAATAATTTGCCAAACTCAGAGGTGATTGAACACCACTGGTTACTTCAGCACTTCTTGCCCCGCCTAACAAATAATAATTTTGCTGGGTTTGAGTTCTAAAATTGAAGTACATACCGTTTACGCCTGCTTTAGCATCATCTTCTGTTTTCCAAAAACTGGCAGAAGTAATTACGCTTTCAGATTGTAAGTTTAAATCGTCTTGGCAAGAACTTACTAGTGAAAGTCCAGTAAAAAGTATAGTGTATAATAGAATTTTATTTTTCATGATATTTTAATATTAAATTTACAATCCAATGTTTAAACCTAGGATAAAGTTTTTTGGAACGGGATAGGTTCCTTTTGCTCCTGCATCATTTAATCCAAGACTTGATCCTCCATCAATGCCTTGTACTTCAGGACTTAATCCACTGTATTTAGTAAAATAGTGTAAATTGCTTCCTGTTACATAGACACGTACTGACGCTAATCTGACTTTTTCAATGATTGATTTAGGAACAGTGTAACTTACTGTAATTTCTCTTATGCACAGATAATCTCCGCTTTCGTAGTAACGGCTATTTCCTTGAAACATATTGGTGTTATATCCTGCACCGCTTGCTTCAGAGCGGAATAAGTTATTTTGGTTGGTTTGATCGGCCCAACGGTAACGTGGGACGTTAGTAATATCACCTTCTTTTTGCCAAGATTGTAAACTCTCTGTCAATAGTCCGTAATTCCCTTGAAATTGGCCAACAAAACGTGCTCGTGCTTCATTGTAAATAGTAGCCCCTAAAGAATAATCTGTTCTCACAGTCAGTGAAAATCCTTTGTAACTAGCATCAAAATTAAAACCTCCTACAAATTTGGGGAACATATTACCCATGAAAGTTCTGTCTCGGCTGTCAATTATACCATTGTTGTCTGCATCTAAAAATACTGCATCTCCAGCAAATTTCTTGCCGTTTGGATTTCCTCCTGCAGCAGCTGTTTTAGTTACATAATTATCATGTGTAGTTAAGTTATAAGCATCTGCTTCTGCTTGAGTAGAAAGAATAGACAATTGTTTATGAGCATAAAAATTTCCAATTTTTTGGCCTTCTTGTAAACCCCCAACGTACTTGTAACTGCCACTAGCTGCATCCCAAATTTCAGTTCCACCAATTCTATTGTTGATATTTCCATTGAAAGGAAGTTTCTCTATTACATTAGTATTGTGCGAAACATTAGCACCAACATTAATTTTTAAATCATTTTGATTGTAAAGATTAGCATTCAGCTCTAATTCAAAACCTTTACTTCTTAATCCTCCTAAGTTTGTTAGAACTGTAGAGAAACCACTATTAGAAGGCAACGTAAGATTGGTTAATAAATCTGAAGTCAATTTATTATAAAAGTCTCCGATAACTCTAATCTTATCATTATTAAAACCAAGATCAAAACCTGCATTTATAGTTTGTGATTGCTCCCATTTTAAACCTGGATTTGCAATTTGAGAATTTATAATGGCAGATTGTCCATTGTAACTATTGGCAAATCCATTCGCTGAACCAGAATATAATCCTCCCGATTGGAAATCACCCAAAGTACCTAAGTTACCGTTTACACCGTAACTTCCACGAAGTTTAAAAGAAGAAAGAGCTTCCGGCATCACAGTCCAAAACTTCTCTTCATGGGCATTCCAACCTACAGATAATCCTGGAAAAAAACCATATTTATTATCCGGACCTAAACTGGAAGAACCATCATAACGGAAAGAGGCTGTTGCAAAATACCTGCTTTTGTAATCGTAATTTACACGACCAAATACACTGTTCAAGACTAATCTGGTATTGTTGCTGTATACAGAAACCGGTATTGGAGATGAATCCAAAGTTTGTGCAAGATCCGATGGACTTCCTTTTCCAGAAGCATTAAATGCTTTTATGGTTCTGTCGAATTTAGAAGCACCCAATTTTGCTTGAAAATCACCTACATTATTCAAAGATTTGGCATAAGAAAACACCCCTTCGTATTGCACTTGCGCTATTTGATTGCTTAATCGGGTAGCGGTACGGGTATTATCTACCAAACCATTACTTCCACTTAAAAAAGCTTGTTGAAAAGTATTATCATTTTCATTTTCACTGTATAATGACAATGAAGGTGTAAAAGTTAAATCATTAGTGATTTTTAAATCACCATCAACACCCATCTGCAATTTATTATTCTCATTAATTCCTTTCACTTTGCCCATTTGGTATAATGGATTTCCATTGATATTGTTCTGTCCAGGTGCTAAAGTTCCATCCTCCAAGTATAATTTTGTTGTCGGAGCATTTCCTAAATACCTGTTGAAAACAACACTATTGGCAACAACTTGATTATTACTGGACTTTGAATACAAAACGCGGCCATTTATTGTAAAGTTATCCGTTAATTTCAAAGAAGCATTCAGTTTGCTGGTAAAACGCTGGTATCCAGTAAATATAGTTATTCCATCTCCTTTTAAATAACCTAAGCTTAAATCAAAAGTACCGGCATCTCCACCACCGCTAAAACCTAAAGTGTGATTTTGTGTGATGGCATTTTTAAATAAAACATCATTCCAATTTGTGCTTTTGTACATAATGGTATTGCTAGCATTAAGAGGATCTGTCATTTCTTGCCAGCCTTTAGCTTGTAAACCTTGAATGGTGCTTGCATCCAGATTGGATTTCAGTAAAGTGGCAAATGGCGTGTTATTTAATAAATTATTTCCAGTACCGGCAGGAGTAGCTCCTGTTAATTGCCCAAGTCTTGCAATACCTGTAGTAGTTGAAAGTCCGGCAATTTCAGCTGCATTATACAAACCTAAACGTTGCAGTCTGATGTAGTCTCCTCCCTCTAGAAAGTCATATTTCCTGCCTACCTGACTATTCTGAGTGGAAACATTATAAGTGATTTTAGTTTTGCCTGCTTTACCAGTCGATGTTGTAATAATAATTACACCATTAGAAGCACGAGCTCCATAGATTGATGTTGCAGCGGCGTCTTTCAATACTTGTAATGATGCAATGTCAGCAGCGTTGATATCATCAATTTGAGTACGAATAACTCCGTCAACAATATACAGAGGAGTTGCACCCGCAGGATTGTCAATAGAAGTACCTCCACGTACTAAAATATTAGATGCTTTACCTGGTTGGCCTGATGCTGTACGCACCACTAAGCCAGTTACATTTCCCTGCAATGATTGTGTTACATTTGAGTAAGGAACATTCTCTAAAACTTTTTTGTCTAATTTAGAAACGGAGGTGCTTAAGGTTCTTCTGTTTTGAGAACCATAACCAACAACGATAACTTCATTCATTTGCTGTCCCACTTCCTTTAGAACGATAGTAAGAGGCACATTTCCAATAGTTATTTCTTGTTCCTGAAGTCCGATGTAAGAAACTACTAATGTGGTAACATTGTCAGGTACTTCAAATGCAAAATTTCCATCAAAATCTGTCTGGGTTGAAATAGTAGTTCCTTTTGCAATAATATTTACTCCGGGTAAAGATTCTCCTTTTTCATTGGTTACCTTTCCAGTAATTTTCTTTTGGATTAGTGCTAATTTATTTAGTCCATTTGTAACAATTCCATTTTTTTTTGAAAAAACAGCGGTTGTTGAGGACACTGAAGCGGATGCTTGTACAGTAAAAGCTAGTAGAAATAAGGATGTTAATTTCATAGCTTTTCCGAACTCTGGGGTAAGCCAATAATTTTCAGGCTTGCTTTTTGGTAATAAATACATACTTTTGTAATGGTTAGGTTAATAGTAATTGTTCCTTCTTGGTTTATTTATTTGTTTTCCAGCCATCGTTCTGTTTTAAGAACAAGCCAGCAATGTTTACAGCATACGCTGGCTTTTTTTATGGATAACAAATCAATATTTTAAAACAGAGGGTATTCCCAATTTTGTTTTTTATGTTGAAAATCTTAAAATCTTTCTTTGTATTTTAAGAATATGAGCTATTGCTTTCGTTTTTATTGACAATCTTTATCAATGGTAAAAATCATTTTAATAGAAAACACCACAGTCAAAATAAATGTAGAAGTTAGTACTCGTAAAATACAAAAATCTCTTTTTTTATTTCAAATAGTACACGGAGTTTTTCTCTTCAGTTAAAGTTTTTTTCTTGATTCTTTGATTTAGAGAAAGGAGAAAAGATATTAAAAGAACAATTTTAAAATAGAATTATTTTCCGTGTTATTTATTGTCACGGTGTAAATATATAAATAAATTTAATAAATACAATACAATTATTAAAATATTTTAATAATTAAAATTTGGAAGTAATTTTAGTTGTTTATTAATGGGGATAACATTTTTTCTTTAATGACACAACAAGCTCCAATAACTCCAGCACGTCGACCTAAAGTTGATTTCTTAAGCTTCATATCTCGGTTAACTAAACCTAATGAATATTTTTTTAAGGCGGATTGAATAGGTAAAAGAATATAATCACCTAACTGCGCAAAATCACCACCAATGACCAATAGATCAGGATTAAAGATATTGAGTAGGATAGACAAGTAGCGTCCCATTTTCTCACTTTGCTTGGTAACCAAATCAACACATAAACTATCTTCTAAATTCAAGGCACCAGCAATAATAGCATGGTGTTGTAAAGCTAAAGCATTATCGTCAAGAACTACTTTTGATTGTTTTCCTTCCTTTAGAGCATCCTTGAACTGATTTACGAGTGACCAGCCCGAAATTTCAGTTTCGAGACATCCGAGTTTGCCACATTGGCACATAATCCCATTATTGAAGATAGTGCTGTGTCCAAATTCGCCAGAATAGCCGGATTTACCATAATATAGTTTCCCGTCTGTTATCATTCCAATAGCAACACCCCAACTATAATTAAGGAATATTATATTCTGTTCATCATCAACCACTCCTTCAGAATATTCACCAAAAGTCATCGCTCTGGTGTCATTTTCTAAATGCACAGGTAAATCCAGTTGCTCTGAAATTATTTCTGTTAAAGGTCTGTTTTCGCTAAAAAAATAATTATAGCTGAATCCCTCCATTGAATTTATTCGACCTGAAAAATTGATACATGCTCCCACGATCATCTTTTTTTCGACAGAACTGTCTTCTACGAATGAATTAATTAAGCGGCAAAATTGCAATAGCGATTCTTGGGTGTTTTCCAATGCAAAGGAAGTGCCCAATTCAATACTTACAAATTCATTTTTAATATTTTGTAACCCAATTGACATATTAGCAATACCAACTTCGATTCCTAAAAAGTAAGCACAAGTGGGATTGATGCTGAATAGGGAAGGGCGTCTGCCTCCGCTATTGGTTATTTTTCCCATATCTACAACATAGCCTTCCGATAATAGTTCATTAATAGCTTTAGTAACTGTGGGAACACTCGACTGCAGTTCAGAACTTAATTCTGCAATTGTGGCATTACCCGCTGATAGCAATCGTTTGGTAATTGCCTGTCTGAGCATGTGCCACTTCTGTCCAGAAAGGCTTCTGTCTTTACTAATGTCTAATAAATCTTTTAAACTCATCGTTGTACTTTTAAAAAAAATTCCGGGTTTCATTTACAAACTTACTATAATTTTTTTACGCAATGACGTAAATTTTATAGCAGTATTAAATTGCTTGCATGTTATAATTAGTATTTCAGAGGGTGAGTTTAATTTGGATTTTGTTATAAGAGAAAATGAAATGAAATCAGAGTGCCTAATAGCATCAAAAATTTTTATTAAAAGTACGTTTCGGCTAATTTAAAATGTATTCGAGCGCATTTTTTGTGTGAGGTTTGACAAATAATCGTAGAAATTTTATAAAAACAACTGCTATCGCTTCGTTTTCAGTAGCTTAAAATTCATTCCGAGGGAAGCCGCAAGAGGAAAATGTTTTTTTATCTAAAAAGGGAAAGAAACTCATTGTACCTTCTACATGTAATTTTGGTATTCAGGCAAATGAAGTCGCATGGGAAATATTAAAGAATAATGGTCGTGCGCTGGATGCTGTTGAAGCCGGAGTACTAGATCCTAAAGGTGATCCCAAAGAAAGAAGTGTACTTTTTATGGAGCAGTTTAAGATCACACAAAAGTTATTGAACCGACTGTTTTAATTTAATTGAACTTACATATCGTGTTTCCCTATATGCCGTAGGGCAGCTTAAAGTTTATAATTATACTATTTCTATTGTGAGATTACGACCTATAAAGTTCACTTTTTAAGTGCCTATTTTAGTTGCAGCCTTTTTTTTATTTTTGTTTTTATTTTTTCTTCCCAACCAAATCAATAGTCCTGTAATAGGAGAAGTCGCTGCAAAAAGAGAAACAAGGAAGGCAATTATTTTTGTGGGATTTCCATAAATACTTCCGGTGTGAATTGGAAAAATAATTCGTCTTATTTTGTCTCCTTGTGTAAATGATTCATATGGTTTTACCTGTATGTTTTTACCGGTGTATTTGTCAAAAAAAGCAATACTGGATTGATTGGGAATATTTTTTTCTAAGTTCGCTTTAAGTACCAGAATACTATTAATTGTGTCGCTGGGCATTCTGATCTGAATATCCCCCTTGTAAGGATAGATACTGTCTGTAGTACTTAGGATACTTTGGTAAAATAAGGTTTTGTCCAGTTGCGGATCTTTTTTTGTAGGGTTTTCTACTTTGGTGGATGTTCTTTTTGCTGTGCCATCGGCTAAATAATAAATCCCGTTTTCAAACCACTCAAAGGACCATGTTAATCCAGTCAGGGCAATAACTAACAGAAATAAACAGCTATAAAAGCCGAAAGTTGAATGAAAATCCCAATTGACTCTTTTAAATGATGCATTCCATTTAACAGTTAACCGTTGTTTTAGATTTTTGATTTTTTTGGGCCACCATAAAAAGAAACCGCTGATTAGTATAAAAATAAATAGCAGACAGGAGCACCCCGTAATTAATTTTCCAATATCATCTATTAATAAATGTCTGTGCAAATCTAAAACAACAGAGAAGAATCTGCTATTTTGCAGCACTGATCCAAGAACTTTTCCAGTATATGGATTTATGGAGAAAAATTGGGTTTGCCCTTCGTTATCTTTACCCATAATCTGAATCGTACGTTCAGGATCGTCAAAAGTATAGATACGGAGAATCTTCTGAATCGAATAGTGTTCTTGTAGTGCCGTAACAGTATAATCGATTGGTTTTTTACTGTGCCCAATCACGGAAACTTTATAGAATTCAGGATTTATAAATTGATCGATTTCATCTTCAAAAACTAAAATACTTCCTGTTAACGCAACAATAAACACTACAAGCCCGGAGGTAAGTCCGAGCCATAAGTGTATTTTACCTATACTTTTTTTAAATGCTTTACTCATGTGAATTTTCGTTGAAAAGTATTTTAACTATAAATAAAGCGTTATTTAAAAGGAATACCCTAGCGTTAGCATAAAGTTTCTTGGTGCTCCTGGAAATAAACGGATGTGATCGTATCCTCCAACCCAATGGGTTTTATTGGCTAAATTATTGGTGTTTATCTGTATTTTAAATTTGTTAATGGTGTAATAGAGAGCAGCATTCATCAAAACGTAACCAGGAAGTGTCTGGGTAACATTAAGGCTTACATTACGTGTTGTAACAAAATTTGTTCCCATAGCTACTCCAAAATCTTTTAAAGCACCATCGATAAAATTATAACGGGTCCAGATGTTTCCTTGTTGCTTTGGTGTGTTTGGCTTTTGTCTTCCTATTTCCGTAGCTATTGGGCTGTCAGTGATATGAGCCTCATTGTAGGTGTAAGCAGCAGAGATACTCCATTGGCGTGTAATTCGGCCGTTCAGATCGATTTCAATACCTTTCGATTCTTCTTCTCCGATTTGTCTCATTAAATCAATATTTGATGTGTCGTTTGCAGTGTATAAAGTGTTTTTTTGTTGAATTTTATATAAGGACAAAGTGACAATCAGGTTTTCTTTAAACCAAGAAGATTTTCCGCCTATTTCAATCATATTACTTTCCAAAGGATCAAATGGGCCTCCTGCGTCTGGATTCGACAGTACTGAGGCAGTTTGAGGGTTGTATCCTTTTACATAGGTACCATAAAGATTAATGTTTGGATTTAGGGTATACGTAAGTCCCAAACGAGGTAAAAAAGAATTCTGTTTTACTTTTACTTCATTTTGTTTTGTATAATTAGCCCAGTCGGTATAGGAATCGTAACGTACTCCTAATAATGCTTGAAGGCGCCCCCATTTTATATGATCTTGTAAATAGATCCCATTAATGGAATAGTACGATTGATCATAAGCAACCTGAGTATAAAAATACTTACTCATGTCTTTTAGTTGTTGGGATGCAGAAGGGTTTGTTAAATCAAAATGGGGAACGTTCGGAACTGGGTTTCCGTCAGAATCTAATAAATAGGCACTGCTGTTATTTGGATTATAGGTATTTATTGCACCAGTATTTGAAGCATTTCTATATCCAGTTGCTGTTAATTGGGATCCGCCTGCTGGTACTTTTTCTTGTGCATAATCATATCCGAAAATCAAATTATGATCTAGCTTTCCTGTTTTGGTTTTGTAAGTAAAAAAGCTGGAGACGTTGTCAATATAACGCTTGCGTTTTCGCATAAAAACCTGCATCGCAATTTCTGTAGAAATGGTAGTGCCGTCTGCGTTTGATGCGTATCTGTTTGCACTTCGGTGTTCAAGCAGATCCTCTGTATAACCTGTTCGGATATGAGAGGCAGAAAATGAAAAGCGATCGTTAAATTGATGATTCAGTGAAGTTGTTACAATATAGGTTTCTTCATTTAGGTAATCATTGGCTGAATTTATGGATTGTTTTGTGCTTGTCGAATATAAATCGTTCTCAAAAGTAGATTGTCCACGATCTAAAACACCTTTGAAGCCAGTATAGATTAAATCAAAATTCACACGGGTTTTCTCATTAGGTAAAAAAGACAATGATGGGGCAAATACGATGTTTTTATCAAATTGTAAATCTCTAAACGAATTTGAATTTTCATAACCAATATTCAAACGGTACAATAGGGATTTATCTTCCGATAAAGGACCTGTAAAATCTGCTAATGCCCTAAGGGTATTAAAACTTCCTGTTGTGAAACTAACACTATTTGCTGCTTGATCCAAAGGTTTTTTGGTTACTCTATTTAAAACTCCACCCGGAGAGGCGTTACCAAATAAGGCCGATGAAGGTCCTTTTAATACCTCGACACGTTCCAGATAATTGGCCAAAGGCTGCTTCCAGAATCCAGTTGAAGTTCTCAATCCGTTTAGTAATTGGGTATTGCTGCCACCATTGATTCTAAAACCTCTTATAGAGATATCATCATAAAAAGAGAACTGGCTTACACCACTGAAGTTTTTCACAATTTCTCCAACGCGTATAGCTCCCTGATCTGCAATTAATTCCTTAGTTGCATAGGATACGGCTTGCGGTAAATCTTTTAAAGCGATTTCTGTTTTGGCTCCGATAAAAGATTTTGTGTTTTTATATGATTTCTCTTTTCTACCTGTAATTTCAACAGTTTGTAAGGTGTTGATATTTTCTTTTAATACAATGGCAAGGGTTAGTTTTTCATTTTCATGCAATTCAACTGTCTTTTGTTGGAGTACATGTCCTATTGATGAAAAATGAAGTGTGTAAGTTCGTGGTGTAAGATCTGTGATTACGAAATTTCCTTTTGCATCGGTTATGACTTTCTTATTTTGTTCTTTTAGTATCACAGAGGCATATGAAATCTCTTCGTTATTTTCGGAAACAATTTTTCCTGTAATTTGGGCACTTTGTGCTTGTCCAATATGATAAGATAGTAGTAATAACAAGAGGTAATAGAATTTCATTGCTAATTATTTTAATTTTTTAATGCAAATTTATGTTTATTTAGACCAATTACAAATAATAAGTTAAAAAAAAATTAATATTTTTAAAATATTTAATCCCAAATAAATCATTCACGTGCACTGATGACATTCAAGAATTAATAATAAGTTTTTATTGTGTTTGTAATGTATTGATAAATAAGATGTTTTTAAATTAAAATTTAAAAGGATGGTTAATAAGAGTCATTGCTCACGCAGTACTGCATTTCTGCAATATCAATTGGAAGTTTGTATATAACTAACTAAATTTTTAAATTCCCGATATTATTTTTGCGAAAGCATGACGCTCTTTAAATTTTCACTGCAGTACAAAGCTAAAATCCAGAGTGAAACTTTAGGGAAATTTTAGAAAGATATAAAGTAGAGCGTAATTTAATTTTAATTAAATTTATGGACTTAAAAATTAAAATTTTAAAGATGATTAATCGTATCAGCGATAGTAATTTATTCTATTAATCGTAAATTGTTTCCTGAAAAAAGATAAATGAGAGGCAAGCATTAACAAACCCAAATAGTGTAGACCCAACTTCGTTTTAAAAAGGCATAAGCTAGTCGTACGTGAGACTTTAAGGTCTTGGAAAACGAGACTAAAGAAATAGGGGATTTCAAGATGTTTTAGCAATTGGTCTTGCCAATTAAAAACAACATTAGATAAATAATAAATTTTTTTTCAATGGAAATAGTAACGGTTACCCACACATTTGATAGCCCTATAGATACCGTATGGCATGCCTTGTCTGACGGTAATGAATTAAAAAAATGGTACTTCCCTGTTCAAAATTATGTGTTTGAAATTGGAAAGGAATTTACTTTTTATGAAAGTGATTCATCGCATCATTACTTGCATCAATGCCAATTTCTAAACATTATTCCACAGCAACTTATTGAATACTCTTGGGCACATCCTAATCATTCAAAAGGGAGTTCAGTAGTGAAATGGGAATTACAAGATGAAGGAGGCACAAAAACTAAGCTGACACTCACGCATACAGGTGTCGAAAATTTTGCGGATGCAGGGCCTGATTTTAGTAAAACAAATTATGAAATGGGTTGGAATGCCATAGTAAAAACAACGCTTCGGAATTATTTATACGGTATAAAAAAACTTGTATTCGAGATTGACATTAATGCAACGAAAGAAAAAGTTTGGGCAGCATTATGGGGAAAAGAAAGCTATACCGCTTGGACTAAACCCTTTTGTGAAGGTTCTTATTATGAGGGTGAGTTAGCACTGGGAAATAGAGTCCATTTACTATCTCCATCGGGAGAAGGAATGTACAGCGACATCGCTTTTTTCAAAGAAAATGAATTGATGGTTTTTAAGCACATCGGGATGCTTAAAGAGAAAAAAGAATTGTCCTTAGATGCTGAAACTGAAAAATGGACAGGCAGTTTTGAAAGCTATATGCTGAAGGAAACGAGCGGAACAACTCAATTAAAGGTGGAAGTTGATACTATTGGAAGCTATGTAGACTGGATGAATAACGTTTTTCCGCTGGCTTTGAGCGAACTTAAAAAAATAGCAGAAACTAATTATTAATTATTAAAATAAATAACGAATGGCAACAGTAAATCCATATTTAACTTTTGACAGTAGATGCGCAGAAGCATTTGAATTTTACAAATCAGTATTTGGGGGAGAATTTTCGTATTTAGGAAAATTTAAAGATATGCCACCGATGGAAGGGCAGGGGCCTATGTCTGAAGCTGACGGAGAAAAAGTGATGCATGTTTCATTGCCTATAAGTAAAGAAACCGTTTTGATGGGTAGCGACAGTTCAGAAGCATTTGGACAAGCTACAATTATAGGGAACAATTTTTCTGTTTCTATCAACACCGATAGCCAACAAGAAGCCGACAAATTATTTGGGGGCTTATCAGTAGGGGGGAGTGTAACTATGCCAATGAGTAAAACATTTTGGGGTGCCTATTTTGGAATGTTTACAGACAAGTTTGGTATACAATGGATGGTGAATTTCGACGAACAGAAAGAATAAGGAGCTTTCTAATATTAAATACCACAAAAAAACAGCCTCGTTTCCTTTGAAGCGGGGTTGTTATATTTGGGTTGTTACTTCTCAAAAAGAGGCTAGTTTTATAGCAGTACAAAGACCTCTTGTATATTAAAACAAAGATTTAAACCAATATCTTCTCTCTGTTTTCTTTCAATTTGAAATTAAAGAATAACAAAAAAATAAAATCAGTTTGTTATTCTTACTTTTGTGCTGACTATATAAAAGCGTATTTTTAAAGGCATTATTTTCGGGTTTCTAAAAACTGGCTCCTGTATTCCTTAGGAGAGTGCAAGTAATGTTTTTTGAATTGTCTGTTGAAGTTTGATAAATTGTTAAACCCATTTTGATAACCAATTTCTGCAATATTTAAGTTGTTTTTTTGCAACATGTTACAGGCATTATGAAGTCGAATTTCCATTAAAAATGTAGATAATGATTTTCTTGTTCTTTGAATAAAAAATCGCGAAAAAGAGGTTTCTGTCATGTTTGTTATTTTTGCAATATCGGAAAGTTTTACTTCATTCATGTAATTAGAGTAAAGGTATTCAAACACCTTTGAAAGTCTCTCCGATTCCTTATCATTAAATCCTTCTAAATTAGAATTAGAAATTTGTTCTAAATCTTTTGATTCCGAAATTACCGCCAAAATTTTCAAAAGTGACTGCCATCTTGAAATGCCGGTTTGATCCAACATTTTTTTCATTATTTTTCGCACCTTTTCATTCGTTTTCCCTTTAATATCAAAACCTCCAGGACAATTGTCCAACAGGTGTTTGATTTTTACTGTTTCGGGTAAAGACAACAAATCATTTCCTAGTGAGCTTTTGGAAAAATGGATTACAATAGATTTTGCTCTCTTTGTTGCATCTTTTTCAGTATAGGAATCATCATTTTTGTAGGTGTGGGGCAAATTTGGACCAATAATAGCAAGGTTACCTTTTTTAAAGTCACTTATACTATCTCCTATATATCTTTTTCCTACACTTTCGGTAACCAATACAATTTCATATTCAGGATGGCAATGCCATGGGGTTGGGAAATAGGAGTAGTCAAAATGTTTTATAACAAATGATTCTTGCGTTTCTCTCGGTAGGTGTTCTATACTAGGATTCATAAATAAATGATGTTGCTATATCTAATAATGTAAATATATGTCAAAAAATGATATAGAAGTATTGTTTTATGATATAAAAATAGCAAAATATTTGAATTACTAATACAATATTTGTAAAAAAATTTAACCAAAAAAACTATGAGAAAAACATTAACCACATCTATGCTTTTATTTCTTGGCATAGTCAGTTACTCGCAAGAAAAAGATAATTCTAAATTGACAGATTCCCTTTCAAAAGCGAAGGAACTGGATGCTGTTGTAATTATTGGTTACGGAACTGCGAAAAAAGCTGATTTAACAGGGAGTGTTGCAGTCATCAATGCAGATGTAATCGCCAAACAACCCAATGGAAACGTTGTGAGTTCACTACAAGGTAGGGTTGCAGGGGTTCAAATAAACAATTCAGGAAAAGTAGGAGGTGCTCCTAGTATAAAAATTAGAGGGGTGAGTTCTACATCCGATAAGATATTGTATGTTATCGACGGAGTATTGACCAATGATATTTCATTTCTTAATCCAAATGACGTTGAGACAATTTCAGTTTTGAAAGATGCGTCCAGTTCTGCAATTTATGGTATTCAGGCTGCAAATGGGGTTATCATCATTAAAACCAAAACGGGAAAAAAGGGACAATCTAAAATAACATATGATAATTATATTGGTTTTCAAAATGTGCAAAATGTGCCAAAATTGACCAATGCAACAGATTATATTACTTTGGTAAATGAGAAAATTTTGTATGATACTGGAACCGCCGGGACTTACAAAGTGAGCGATTATAAAGGTAACACGGATTGGTTTAAGGAAGTAATGAAAAAATCTTCTCAGATACAATCTCATAATTTAGGAATTAGTGGCGGATCTGAAAACGCAACGTATTCGCTCGGCTTAGGTTATCTTAATCAAGAAGGTAATATAAAAGCAAAGCAAAATGTAAATACAGGTGATGATTATGATCGTGTAACTGTAAAATTCAATACCAATTTTAATGTGAATAAAAACTTTAAAATGGGATTTAATACCGTTTACTACGATTACAACAAAAATAATTCATTAAATCCATATGGTCAGGCCTATGCAGCAGCACCAGTAATTCCTGTGTATGATGCAAGTGGAAATTATGGCTCTTTTGAGGCAGGAACGGCGACTGGTTCATCGGCTACTAAAAACCCGAGAGCTTATATTGATTTATTTAGAGGAAAAACGAAAGGGCGTCGCTTATTAGTTGGTGGTTTTGGTGAATATACCTTGATGAAGAATTTAACTTTCAAGTTGAGCTATAATAAAGATGTTTCCAGTTCTAAAACCTATGAATTTTACCCATCGTATGGCTATGGAATTTTTACCGATGGAATTTGGTCTAGTCAAAAGAAATTAGCGGAATTAAAAAATCAAAATAATAATCAGGATAACTGGGTATGGGATAATACGCTGAATTATAAATTTGATTTGAAAGAAAATCATCACTTTTCTGTGTTGGCAGGGTATTCTAAACAAGAATATTTCGAAGAGCAATTAGAAGTAACCGGACAAGACGTATCGTTTAACGGCAGTGATTCGGAACTTTATTTAGATTTGGCAAAAGGGGGGTATTCTATTAGTAAGGATGGAACTTATGGTACAAGAAACAGATTTTTGTCCTATTATGGTCGTTTGATGTACAATTTTAATGAAAAATATTTATTTAATGCTACCCTTAGACGTGATGGTGCTTCTAATTTTAACTTTAATGGAAATCAAAAATTTGAAATTTTCCCATCAGTAGGACTAGGCTGGATTATAAGTAAAGAAGATTTTTTTAGTGATGTAAAATCAATAAATTTCTTGAAATTAAAAGGAAGCTGGGGTAAGTTAGGAAATGCAAATGTTCCTAGATCGTACGACCCTGTTGCTACAGATCCAACTTCTGCC
The DNA here is from genome assembly GCF_048286515.1 of Flavobacterium rhamnosi. NCBI lineage: Bacteria > Pseudomonadati > Bacteroidota > Flavobacteriia > Flavobacteriales > Flavobacteriaceae > Flavobacterium > Flavobacterium rhamnosi. The sequence continues at coordinate 42,810 of NZ_JBLVPS010000020.1, forward strand.
ACTTTTGGAAGCTCCATTCAATCTGGTAGATCAATTACTGATATTGTGGACTCAACTATTGGTTGGGAAATGGTTGAAGAAACCGATTTTGGTTTAGAATCTCGCATGTTTGATAATAAATTGACTTTTGAAGCTGGATATTACAATAAAACAACTAGCGATGCTATTGCAACAATCCGATTATTAAGTACTTCCGGAGATTCAGACTTAACGACCAATGTTGCCAGTTTTCAAAACAAAGGATTTGAATTTGACATTAAATGGAACGATCAAATCAATGACAACTTGAAATATGGTTTTTACGGAAATGTAACAACAATTAAAAATGAAATTACAGAAGTTCTGGGAGGTTCTTTTCAAAATATGGGTGGAATTTATAACCATAGTTTGATTCGAATGGAAAAAGGAGCTGAAGTTGGATCGTATTACGGCTATACCATAGATGGTGTTTATCAAACAGATGCTGAAGCAGCTGATAGAGGATTGCAGGCAGGTGATTTGAAATTTACAGATTTGAATAATGATGGTGTTATTTCTGAATTGGATAAAACGTTTTTAGGAAGCCCGATTCCATCTATAACGTACGGTTTTGGTGCCTATTTAGATTATAGGAATTTCGATTTCAGCATGGATTTTCAAGGTGTTGCAGGAAACGAAATTTATAATATAAATCGCCAAACGCGCTACGATGCAGAGAACTTTACTCAAGATTTCTTTGATAATCGTTGGCATGGTCAGGGAACTTCAACTTCATATCCTTCTGCAAGCGCAGATCAAAACAATCAATTGGCTGTAAGTTCTTTATATGTTGAAAAAGGAGATTATTTAAGAGTTCGTTCTATTCAGTTAGGATATACTGTTCCTAAATCAATTTTTAAAAATAAAATTGACAGACTTCGTTTGTATGTAAACACACAGAACCCTTTTACATTTAGTAATTACAAAGGATTCTCTCCTGAGATCAATAATACAAATAATGGTGTTTGGGAAGCTGGAATAGATTCTGGAATTCATCCAGTATTTGCGACTTACAATTTTGGAATTAATTTAAATTTTTAAGACTATGAAAAATAAAATAATAGTAGGAAGTATTTTTTTACTTTCATTGATTTCTTGTAATCAAGATTTTTTGGAAATACCTGTAGAAGACAAAACAAGTTCAAGTAATTTTTTCAAGTCTAGTGAAGATGCTGTGCAAGCGACTAATCAAATTTATTCTAATTTAAGAAGCTGGAACCTTGCTGCATTTGCGCCTCTGGGAGTTTTGAATATTACGTCGGATGATGCAGACAAAGGAAGCTCTCCTGCAGATGCTTCATTTATGGATGAGTTAAATTTTTTCACTTATAATGCTACCCATGGACAAATCGGGGGGTATTGGTCCGGTCAGTTTTCAGGCATAAATTTATGCAATCAAGTAATTGAAAACGTACCAAATGTAAGTATGGATGCTACTTTGAAAACCAGATTAATAGCTGAAGCCCGTTTTTTAAGAGCCTATCATTATTTTAATTTGGTAAAAGCTTTTGGAGGTGTACCTATTTTTGATGGTTTTCCGGAAGATGGTAATTTTAATATTCCAAGAAACACAAAAGAAGAAGTATATACTTTTATCCAAAGCGAATTTTTAGATGCTTCTCAAAATTTGCCGGAAACGTATCCTTCCACTGAATCAGGTAGAGCTACAAAGGGTGCTGCTTTAGCATTTTTGGCGAAAACGTATTTGTATCAAAGCAATTGGGCGAAAGTAAAAGAAACAACGGATCAGGTAATGGCATTGGGTTATGATTTATACCCGGATTATTATCAATTGTTTAGAATTGCAAATGAAAATTGTGTGGAGTCTATTTTTGAAATACAATGTACTGGTGACTTAGATGCAGGTTGGTGGGATTCTCAATATGGAGAAGTTCAAGGTGTAAGAGGTCAGTTTGGTTGGGGATTCGGTATTCCGTCTGAAAGCTTAATTGCTGCGTACGAAACAGGAGATTTACGCAAGAATGCTACTGTTTTATTCAGAGGAACTACAACTCCTGAAGGTGATTTTATCAATGCTGATGGAGATAATCCTTACTATAATAATAAAGTGTATGTTCCCAATTCACAGCAACCATCTGTAGGAGCGTGGAATGCACCTCAAAATATCAGAGTAATGCGTTATGCTGAAGTTTTATTAATGAATGCCGAGGCTAATAACGAATTAGGAAATGTATTAGTAGCTGCTGTCAGCATTAATAAATTGCGTACTCGTGCCGGATTAGCAAATACCCTTGCATTAACGCAAGCTGGTATGAGGGCTGCCATTCGTAATGAAAGAAGAGTTGAGCTTGCATTAGAGTGGGATCGATTTTTAGATCTGGTTCGTTCCGGACAGGCACCAACTGTTTTAGGTTCTTTGGGATTCACTGCCGGTAAAAATGAATTGTTTCCAATTCCTCAAGATGAAATCACTTTAAGTAAAGGAGTCTTAACACAAAATCCTGGTTATTAGTTAGTAGCGCATTGGTTTGTTTTAGCTGCTTTTCAGGGCCTGTTTTTTAAATCGGCCCTGAATACTAACAGGAATTATTTTTTTTTATATAATTGATTACTATACAATTGATTACAATATCATATTTTTAATATTTAGTTCAGTATGCATTCAAAATTATTAAATACAAAAAAAACCGCTAAATCATTTTTGATTATTTGTTTTTTGATCTCCTCTTTTCAAATGGTTCATTCGCAATCAAAAGAGCAAAAAATGAATGTATTTATTGCTGATTTAATGGCAAAGATGACCGTAGAAGAAAAAATAGGACAACTCAATTTATCAAGTCCGCCTGGTAATATCAAAACTGGGGAAGCTGTTAGTGCTGATGCAGAAAAATATATTATGGAGGGGAAATTGGGTGCTGTTCTCAATATGACTACATTAGAAAGGATAAAAAAAACACAGCAAATAGCAGTTACAAAAAGCAGATTGAAAATCCCTTTACTATTTGGTTTAGATGTAATACATGGTTACAAAACAATATTTCCAATTCCATTGGGATTGTCCTGTACCTGGAATATGAATTCCATAAAAAAAAGTGCTCAAATTGCGGCAAGTGAATCTTCTGCCGATGGTATCAATTGGACATTTTCACCAATGGTTGATATTTCAAGAGATCCTCGTTGGGGACGCGTTGCGGAGGGGGGTGGAGAAGACCCATTTCTTGGATCGGAAATTGCCAAAGCGATGGTTAAAGGGTATCAAGGGGATGACTTGTCACTGCCTAACACTATTTTAGCTTGTGTCAAACATTATGCGCTTTATGGCGCTCCTGATGCAGGAAGGGATTATAATACGGTTGATATGAGCAGGGTGAGGATGTATAATGAATACTTTCCTCCCTACAAGGCCGCAGTTGAAGCAGGAGTTGGATCTGTAATGACTTCTTTTAACGAAGTTGACGGGATTCCGGCATCAGGTAATAAGTGGTTAATGACAGAAGTTTTAAGAAACCAATGGGGTTTTAATGGCTTTGTTGTTACTGATTTTACAGCGATTAAAGAAATGGTAGACCACGGATTGGGAAATAATCAAGAAGTGGCCGCTCTGGCATTAAAAGCGGGAACCGATATGGATATGGTGGGTGAAGATTACCTATTGACATTAAAAAAGTCTCTTGAAGAAGGAAAAGTTACCATTCAGGATATAGATACTGCATGTAGAAGAATTTTGGAGATGAAATATAAATTAGGTTTGTTTGAAGATCCTTTTAGATATATCAATGAAAAAAGACAAAAAACAGAAATATTTACTAAGGAAAATAGAAATAGTGCCAGAAACATTGCTGCTGAATCATTTGTCTTAATGAAAAATGAAAATAGTGCATTGCCTTTAAAAGCTAATAAAACCATTGCAGTTATAGGTCCATTGGCTGATGATAAAGAAAATATGCCGGGTACCTGGAGTGTTGCTGCTGAAACTGACAAAGCAACTACTTTATTACAAGGAATAAAACAACTAAAAGGAAAAAGCAACACCATATTGTATGCAAAAGGAGCAAATATTGTAGATGATAAAGTGATGGCTGAGAATGTTTATTTAAATTTAACAACCATTTCACCAAAATCGCCTAAAGAATTAATAGCGGAGGCTTTAGAAATTGCAAAAAAAGCAGACCAAATTGTTTTAGCTATAGGTGAAGCATCAGAAATGAGTGGCGAATGTTCCAGTAGAACGGATATAACGATACCGGAGAACCAAGTAGCGCTTTTGGATGCATTAAAAACAATAGGTAAGCCTATTGTAGTAGTTCTTTTTACTGGAAGACCTTTGGATTTGACAAATGTTATCGACAAACCGGATGCAGTACTCAATGTTTGGTTTGCAGGTAGTGAAGCCGGGACTGCTATTACTGATGTATTGTTTGGAGATGTGAATCCATCGGGGAAATTAACGACAACTTTTCCCAGAAGTTTAGGACAGGTTCCTATTTTTTATAACCATAAAAATACAGGTCGGCCAATTTCGAATACAGTTGGGAAATTCGAAAAATTCCGTTCTAATTATTTAGATGAAAGAAACGAGCCTTTATTCCCTTTCGGATTTGGATTGAGCTATACCACTTTTGATTATTCAGCGATTTCGCTAAGTTCAAAATCTTTACAAGGGGATGCTGTTTTAAAAGCAACTATTACAATTACTAATTCTGGTAAATACGCAGGAGCAGAAACGGTGCAATTATATATTAGAGACGTTGTTGGCAGCATCACACGTCCTGTAAAAGAATTAAAAGGGTTTCAAAAAATATTCCTGAAAGCAGGAGAAAGTAAAACCATCACTTTTGATATTAGTACTGAACTATTAAAATTTTATAATTCAGAATTAATTCATGACTGGGAAAGTGGTGATTTTGAAATAATGATTGGTGAAAATTCAAATAATGTAAAAAAAGAAAAAATAGAATGGACAAAATAGAAAATAAAATAAAAAAAGTTAAAAATCTTGCTTTTGTATTGGTCGGATTAGCATCAATGACAGCGGCAAATGCGCAAAAAGGGTATGTGGTAAAACCAAATGAAATAAAATGTTCAGAAAATATTCCAGTAGTTGGAGTAAAAAAAGGACTGACAGATGAACAGTTGATGGAAACAGTTCAAAAGCAAACATTTCGTTATTTCTGGCATTACGGGCACCCAGTGAGTGGAATGGCACGTGAGCGCAGTAATACCGTAAAAGCAGATTTTTATTGGGATTATATCAATGAAGCTTGGGATGAGCCTAACTTTAGCAAAGGAACTTTTGGACCGGAAGCCTGTGCCGTAGGTGGTACCGGTTTTGGAATCATGGCTACAATTGTTGCTGTAGAAAGAAAATGGATTAGCCGTGAAGCGGGATTAGAGCGCATTACCAAAATTGCAGATTTCCTAAATAAGGCAAAAAGTTTCCATGGAATTTATCCGCATTTTATAAATGGTAACACAGGACTACCAATTGCCTTTGACAGAGTTGATAACGGAGGAGACATTGTAGAGCATTCTTATATTATGATGGGATTTCTATGTGCAAGGGAATATTTCAAAACAGCTGCGCCTAGAGAGGTTTATTTGAGATCAAGAATCAATAAAATGTGGAATGCTTCCAACTGGAATTGGTATACTAACAACGAAAAGAAATTGTATTGGCACTGGAGTGATACTCACGGATTCGATATGAATTTCCCAATCTGGGGTTGGAGTGAAGCATTAATTACTTATATAATGTCCGCTTCATCGCCTACACATCCTATTTCAAAGGCTGCTTATGAAGGAACTTGGTCTAAATCAACTAATTTTTTATGCAACCAAGAATTTTATGGAATAAAATTGCCTTTGGGAAATTATGCAGAGTCAAAAGGTGGGCCGTTATTCTTTGAACAATATACTTTTATGGGAATTAATCCAAACGGTCTGACCGACGATAACGGAATAAATTATGCTGAACAAACAAAAAATCACACGTTGATTAATCGTGCATATTGTATCGAAAATCCTAAGAAATACAAAGGCTATGGTGAAAACTGCTGGGGTCTTACGGCGGGAGACAGTTACAAAGGATATGTTGCACACGATCCAAATCCACAAAATGATTTTGGTGTAATTCAACCTACGGCGGCTCTTTCTTCAATGCCATTTACTCCAAAAGAAAGTATGCAGGTAATGCGTCATTTTTATGAAGATTTAGGACCTAAATTATGGGGAGAATATGGTTTTAATGATGGTTTTAGTGAACAAAGAGATTGGTACAGCAATACCTATTTAGCAATTGATCAAGGACCAATTATTGTTATGATTGAAAATCACAGAACCGGATTGATTTGGGATTTATTTATGAAAATTCCTGAAGTTCAAGGTGGACTTAAAAAGTTGGGTTTTGATAGTAAAAAAGCTAATTAATTAAGAAGATGCATTCCAAAAGTAAGTTTGTCAAATATTGGAAATGGTCAGAATATATCGTATTCATAGGCATTTTTTGCTATACTTTTTATAGTTTAGTTTATGGATTTTCGATTTATTCTTGGTCAACAATAGATTCAATATATTCTTGGCCTACAATAAAAGGAAAAGAAGGTTTTTTAGTAGATTTTTGGAAACCGATAATTTCAAAAGAATATTATAAAAGCATAGTGGCTATTATTTGGGTAGTGGTTTCAGTTTTTACAATATGGGAAATAGTGGTGCTTTTTTTTCAAATTTCAAAAAAAGAAAGAAAAGAGCAATGGAACTCTGATAAGATGAAGCGAATTTATAAAGAAGTGATTAAAAGATATAAAGACACTTTTTTTGCGGGACTGTTATTAGGGTTTATACCTCTTTTGATAAAATTAGATTTCATTTGGGATTTGATGCCTGTTTTTAAAAGATTTGCCTTGTTTTCTATTAATTTCAAATGGTATAGTTGGATTTATGCCCTCCTAATTTGGGATTTAACTACTTGGATTTGGCATTATGGTGCCCATAAAGTGCGTCTGTTTTGGTGCCTTCATTCACCACACCATGCACCAACCGAAATGAATATGACAGTTGCATGGGTACATTTTTTTGCAGAAGGTTTTTATTCAGTTCTGATACAATCTTTTATTATAATGCTTTTGGGTGTGCATGCGGAGATGATTGTAGTCATCATGATGTTTGAGGTCTCTTGGGGAACATTAATACATGCTGGGGAACGCTCTTTTAAAAATGGAAAACTAGGGTTTTTACATCATTTTGTTATGACTCCTTCTCATCATCGGGTACACCATGCGAGTAATCCATTATATTTAGATACCAATTATTGCACTTTATTGCCTTTTTGGGATTGGTTATTTGGTACGTTGCAGCCTTTGAGAGAAGAGATAGACATCAAATATGGTATATCTCGGGAAATTGAAACTTTCCCTGATTTCTATTTTGGTGAAATTTATCTTCTTTTTTCAGATATTAAAAAAGAAAAAAGCCTAAAAAACAAGTTTTTATATCTCATTATGTCTCCAGGTTGGAGCCCAAAAGAAGAAGACATTTATACAACAGCAAAAGTACGAGGTGATTTTTTAGAAGAAAATAGCGCACTGGCACTTACAAGTAAAGATTTTTTGTTGCTTTCATTAAAAGAACTAATTCCTAAAAAGCGATTTTTAAACAGAATAAAATAATTGAATAGGATTTTTATAATGGATCTAGCGAACAAAAAAATAGGTATAACGCTACCTTTTTAGCGATTGATCAGGGATCAATTCAGGTAACTCAAAAATCAGAGTTTAGGTTTGAAAAAATTAGGTTTTTAAACATCAGATAAAATAAAAAAATATGACAAGAGAAGTTTTTTTAAAGCAGATGGGTTTAGCCGCTGCTGCAGTTCTAGTTGGATCATTAGAAGGCTTAGCCGCAACCGACAAAAAAAAGTTAAAAGTAGGTTTGATAGGTTGCGGTAGCGTAAGTGGCAGTTACTTGCCGCATCTTACGAGATCCAAAATGATTGAAGTGGTAAGTGTTTGTGATATTATTTTTGAAAGAGCGCAGGAACGTGCTCGTGAGTTCAATGTTCCTAATGCCTATAGAAATATTGATGAAATGCTGGCTGGAGCTCCTTTTGACATGATGATTACGACCACAGATATGCAGATTCACGGTATGTTGAATAAGAAAGGATTATTGGCCGGTAAACACGTTTGGAGTGAGAAGCCAATGGCAAACACTTATGCTGAAGGAAAAGCACTGGCGGATTTGGCTAAAAGAAAAAACTTGCATATTTGGGGAGCACCTGCTGTGGTAAACAGTCCACAATTTGCATTTATGAATAAATGCATCCAGGAAGGAAAATTGGGAAGAGTTGCATCGGCTCATGGTCAATACGGTCATACCGGTCCCACTTGGAGCTCTTTTTTTTATGAAAAAAATGGGGGGAGTATGCCTGATTTAGGAGTTTATAATATGGCAACTTTAACAGGATTATTAGGCCCAGCCAGATCTATTATGGCAATGACAAGTATCGTAAATCCGGAAAGGACTATTGATGGAAAAGGTAAAATAAAAGTAGTGGCGGAAGACAATGCACATGTTTTACTGGAACACGATAAAGGCGTAATCAGTCATGTGATGTGTGGTTTTAATTTTTTTGATCCGCACGGACATCAAGCTCAGAATCAACAACTGCATTCCGTACAAATCTTTGGAGATAAGGCTAATGTACGTTTAGTTGGTTATGATTGGGAGACCAATGGAGTGTATTTGGACAATTCAGAGCATGAGCCTGCGCAATTATTCGAGAAAGAAAGTGGTGGATACGAGTGGAAAGAAGGCGCAACAGTAGTTGGAGAATCTTTATTGACAGGTATTAAACCAAAAATAACAACAGACCATGCATTACATGTTTTAGAAATTATTGAGGCAGCTAGACTTTCATCTGAAACGGGAAAGAAAGTGGCTTTAAAATCTGCCTTTACATGGCCGATGATGTAAACCATTGCAAGTAAGAAAATATAAAACAAATTGCAATCCTAAGACCATAGATATGCCTCAAAAGCGATTAAAGCTTTTGAGGTGTTCTATAAAAAAATACCACAGTTTAAATTTCCGATCGAAATTTTCAACACGCTTTATTAGATATCAAAAAATCATAATCAATTAAAAAATGAAGTTTAGAAATTATTTTGTTTTCTTTTTAGTGCTTTTCTGTACGTATACATTTGCCCAAAAAAACAAAAAAGTTGTTTTTGTAATTGCCGATGGGATTCCATTGGATGTGATTCAAGCGCACCCAATGCCAAATTTGAAAAATTTTTCAAAAAACGGCTGTATCGTTCCTGCTTATGTAGGTGGGGAAAAAAATAATTATTCACAAACGCCTACTATTTCTGCAGTGGGATACAATAGTTTATTAACGGGTACCTGGGTAAATAAGCACAATGTTTGGGGTAACGAAATTGAAGCGCCAAATTATAATTATTGGAATATTTTCCGCTTTTTAAAAAGAGAATATCCAAATAAAAAGACAGCGATTTTCTCTACATGGGAAGACAACAGAACCAAATTGATTGGAAGCAATGCAAAAGGAGCAGGGAATTTGCGTCCTGATTTTGTTTTTGATGGTTATGAACTCGATACAATACAATTCCCTCACGATAAGGATGGACATTTTTTTAAGAAAATTGATGATTTTGTGATCGAAAATGCTTGTAAAACCATAGCCTCTTTTGCACCGGATTTGTCTTGGATTTATCTCGAGTATACGGACGAAATGGGCCATAGACACGGTGATAGTCCTGAATATTTTAAAGCTTTAAATCAGCTGGATTTACAAATAGGAAGGCTTTATAAAACGATCCAAAAAAGAGAGAAAGAGAATAATGAAGAATGGATGGTGCTTATAACAACGGACCACGGAAGAGATACTTACGGGTACCACCACGGTGGACAAACCAATAGAGAACGCAATACGTGGATGGCTACTAATCATCCTGGAATGAATGATTATTTTAAAAAACAACAGCCTGGAATTGTTGATATTACACCTACTATTTTAAGGTTTTTGAATATTTCGGTTCCGACTGATCAACAATTTGAAATAGACGGTATTCCGATGATTGGTGATTTATCTGCAATAAATCCTTCTCTTCAAATTAAAGAAAACAAATTAGTAGTGCAATGGACTCCCTTAAATGAAAAAGGGAAAGCAAAAATTTGGCTGGCGACAACCAATAATTTTAAAAATGGAGCCAAAGATGATTATAAATTAGTGAAAGAAATGGATGTAAAAGACTGGCAAACTGAAATCGATATTGCAACGATGAAGTCCGATTTTTACAAAGTTGTAATCGAAATGCCTTTCAATACATTAAATCGCTGGTTAATTGTAAAATGAGCAACGTGAAACAGTTACTTCTTTCTTTAATTTTTGTTCGGGTAGTTCTTCTTTTACACAGTGAGGCGAATATTTAGATTTAAACAGTAAAACGATGAAAATGGAAAATACATTTGATGCAATTGTAATTGGTTCTGGTATAAGTGGTGGATGGGCGGCAAAGGAATTGTGTGAAAAAGGTATGAAAACTTTGGTTTTGGAGCGCGGTAGAAATATTGAGCATCTCAGGGATTATCCCACTATGAACAAGCCTCTTTGGGACTTTAAATATCGAGGAGCCATAACAAAGGAGCAAGCTGACGAAAATCCATTTATTAGCAGAGCTGCCGGTTATGACGCAACCACTTCCCATTTTTTTGTAAAAGATGCAGATCATCCTTATGTTCAGGAAAAGCCTTTTGATTGGATAAGAGGCTATCAGGTGGGAGGGAAATCTTTAATCTGGGGCCGTGCTTGTGCAAGATGGTGTGAAACTGATTTTACAGCGCCCAAACGATATGGTTATGGAATAGAATGGCCTATTGGTTACACTGATATTGCGCCTTGGTACAGTCATGTGGAAAGATTTATTGGTGTTTGCGGGAGTAAAGAAGGCATTGAAACAATGCCGGACGGTGAATTTTTACCAGCATATGAATTGAATTGTGTTGAACAGCATTTAAGAGACACTCTTGCGACAAAATTTAATAGGCATTATGTATCGGGGCGATGGGCACATGTTACAGAACCACAAGAAATACATATAAAACAGGGGCGTGGACAATGCCAGAACAGGAACCAATGTATGAGAGGCTGTCCTTATGGAGGCTATTTTAGCTCCGTTACCTCTACCTTACCCTGGGCTGAAGAAACAGGCAATCTTACGATAAGACCCTTTTCAGTTGTGCATTCTATTATTTATGATGAAGAAAAGCAAAAGGCAATTGGAGTGCGAATTGTTGATACAAATACAAAGGAAGAAATTGAGTATTACGCAAAAATAATTTTTGCTAATGCATCCGCTTTAAATACAAATCTTATTTTGCTTAATTCAATTTCCAAACGGTTTCCAAATGGTTTGGGAAATGATAATGGTTTGCTTGGAAAGTATATTTGTTTTCACAGTTACAGAGCAGGGATGAGTGGCGAATTCGAGGGCTATGAAGATAAATATTATAAAGTTTCCAAACCCGCAGAATGCATTATTCCAAACTATAGAAATGTTAAAGAACAAGACACTGATTTTGTTGGAGGTTATGTGATATTCTCTGGAGCCTATAGAGAAAAGTTGAACGAGAATGGTATCACGGAAACCATAGGTGAAAATTTTAAGGAACAAATTAGTGCGCCCGGTAAGTGGGGTGCTTATATGTACATGCAAGGGGAAACCATACCTAAGGAAAGTAATCATGTAAGGTTAAGCCCAGACCAAAAAGACCAATGGGGTATTCCACTATTAATAACAGCGGTGGATTATGACGATAATGATGATAGAATGGTTAAGGATTTTGTTAAAGAAGGAAAAGCAATGCTGGAAGCTGCCGGTGCAAAAAACATCCAAATTAATGAAAACAGACAGCCACCTGGGTTGGATATACATGAAATGGGAGGAGTGAGAATGGGAAAAGATCCCAAAACTTCTTTGTTAAATGAATGGAACCAGATGCATCTCTGTAAAAATGTTTTCGTAACGGATGGCGCCTGCATGACAAGCACAGGCAATCAAAGCCCGTCAATATTGTATATGGCCCTTACAGCAAGGGCTGTAAATTATGCTGTAGAAGAAGTTAGAAAAGGAAATCTTTAAAGTAAGGTACCAATGGACAGACGTGAATTAATAAAAAAAATTACCATCTTAACAGGTGCTGCTTTTTTGGGAGCTGATTTATTTTTAGTGGGTTGCAAAAGTGATAAAAATATCAATTTTGCGCTCACAGATATCACTTTGTTGGATGAGATAGCAGAAACAATTATCCCTAAAACAAAAACCCCGGGTGCAAAAGATGCGGAGACAGGAAAATTTATCGCAGGCTATGTTGCAGACTGTTATAGTGATTCTGATCGAAAAATAGTGCAAGAGGGGGTTATAGCGCTGGAGGAAACGGCGAACAGAAAATATGACGGTTCATTTATGGAAATAACCAAAATGCAAAAGCAAGAACTGCTTACGGCTATTGCTATTGAAGCTAAGGAATACAATCAGAAAAAAGACAAAAATGAAACCGTTCATTATTTTACCCTGCTCAAGCAATTGACATTACTTGGATTTTTTACCTCAGAGGTGGGAGCCACTCAAGTACTGCGCTATAACCCCATACCAGGAAAATATGAGGGATGTCTACCTTATATAAAAGGAGAAAAAGCTTGGACCTAGAGAATAGAATTTTCTTTAATTATTTGAAAAATAAAATAAATAAATATGAAAAAAACAGCGGCAGTAACGATCGGGCTATTATGTTCTTTTTTAAGTATCTATGCTCAAAAAACAGCGGCAATCACTACTTTTAATGTACTAACAGTGCAAGAAAAAAAGGAAGGCTGGAAATTATTATTTGACGGCAAGTCCACAATAGGCTGGCACACCTTTAATAAGACGGTTTTAGGACTTTCATGGGGCGCGAAAGACGGGGCTTTACATTTAGACTCTTCTAAAAAAGAAGATTGGAAAACTAAAAATGGAGGCGACATAGTTTATGATAAAACATTTAAAAATTTTCATTTTAAAATAGATTGGAAAATCGCTAAAGGAGGAAATAGTGGGATTATATTTTATGCTCAAGAAGAAAAAAAATATGAATACCCCTGGTATACCGGTTTTGAATGTCAGGTAGCCGATAATCAAAATTCAGAAGATGGTAGAATTGACAAACACAGAGCGGGAGATTTGTACGAGTTAATAGCCTGTAATAGAGATGTCGTAAAGCTGGCAGGCGAATGGAACCATCTGGAAGTACTAAGTAAGAATGGTAAATTAAAGGTGGTTTTAAATGGAGTAAAAGTGATTTCGACTACACTTTGGAATGCCAACTGGAACCAGTTAATAGCGGCAACTAAATTTAAAGATATGCCGGGATTTGGAACGTTTAAAACAGGGAAAATAGCATTGCAGGATCATGGTGCGGATGTTTGGTACAGAAATATAATGATCAAAGAATTGAAATAGCGCAAGGCTTGATAATGGGGGTAATTGTACGTTTTTTAATGTCTTAATAAAAGTATATAAATATGAAATTAGCAATTTTAGGTTCCGGATTTATTGGTCGATTTTACGCAGATTCATTAGTTGGCCAACGTAGAAAAGATGCCATCACAATGGTTTATAGCAGAACGGAAGCCAATGCTGAAAAATTTGCAAAGGATTATAATATCCCCAATTTTTCTACAAATATGCTAGCGTGCATAGAAGATCATGATGTTGATACTGTAATAATTGCTTTATCTAATGACATGCATTTGGAGGCTGTTTTGGCATGTGCGAAAGCAGGAAAGCATGTGTTATGTACCAAACCTTTGGGCAGAAACGCACAAGAAGCATTACAAATGCTACAAGCAGTGGATACTGCTAATATTGTGGGCGGCTACCTGGAAGATTTGTGCTATACGCCAAAATTTTTAAAGTCATTGGCAAGTATAAAAGCAGGAAATATAGGGGAAGTGATTTGGACAAAAAGCCGCGAAACACATCCAGGACCTCACAGTGATTGGTTTTGGAACAAAGAAAAATCAGGAGGTGGTGTTTTAATTGATTTAGGTTGCCATTGTGTAGAAATCAGCAGAAATTTTATAGGTAAAGATATAAAACCTGTTGAGGTAATGTGCTGGGGTGATACACGAGTTCATCCTATTGAAGCAGAGGATAACGCCGTGGGTTTAGTGAGGTATGAAAATGGAGCTATCGGTCAATTTGAAGTGAGCTGGACTTTTAGAGGAGGCATGGATTTGCGTGACGAAGTAATGGGGACAGAAGGCACTATATGGCTTAATAATTTTTTACGCACAGGTTTTGAAATGTTTACTTCTGGTAAAACAGGTGGCTATGTTGCCGAAAAAGCAGAAAACAGTAGCGGATGGCTCTTTCCGGTTGGGGATGAAGTACATGAACTGGGGTACAGTCACATGTTTACAGATATGTTTGAAGCTATTGAGAACCAGTCACAACCAAATGAAAATTTTTATGATGGTTATATTACAAATGCAATTATAGACGCAGCTTATTTAGCTATAAAATCCAAACAATGGGAACCCATAATTATTGAGCAATGGAGAGGGGAAATACAGGAAAGTAAAGATAGAAAATGGCAAGATTTTGATGAGGATTATTATTTAATAAAAGAAGAAATTTTACCAAATGGTATAAAGAAATCAATCATTAAAAATAAAAAAACGGGTTCGATAGAAAAACGATAATTTAAAATTATAACGCCTTGAATACTACTAATTACATATCGCAAACAGACGGACTAAATTCTAAAACTGTTTTAGTGGGTTTTGATGGTTTTATTGATTCGCTGTTTAAAATAAAACGGGAATCACATAGTGAAAAGTTAGCTTATTTTGATAAAATACATTCGTTTGGGGACTATGTGCAGCAAAAAAACACCAGTTTTTGCCTGGATGTAGAGGAGGTCACGACTAAAATTGGAGGCAATGCTCCAATTGTGGCGAACGCTTTGGGTTCTTTGGGTTTGAAGACCAATTTGGTTGCCGCATTGGGATTTCCTGAAACCAATCCATATTTCAAATCAATGTCGGAAAATTGTCAATTATATAGTGTTTCCGAACCAGGCAAGGCATCTATTTATGAATTTGAAGATGGGAAAATTATGTTTTCAAACTGCAGCGTTTTAAATAATTTGGATTGGACATTGTTAAAAGAAGTCATTGGTTTAGCCACTTTAACACAACTTTTTAAGTCTAGTGATTTGTTTTGTCTGCTAAATTGGTCGGAAATTAAAGGCATGACTTCCATTCTGAAAGGTATTTTGGAAGATATTTTTCCAGCAATAGCACTCCAAAATAAAACAACTTTTTTTGATTTGTCTGATTTTTCAAATCGTGATAAGAAAGAAGTTGAAACGGTTATCGAATTGATAAATGAGTTTGCCAAACATACCAAAGTTGTTCTGAGTCTGAATAGAAATGAAGCACAGACATTACATAATATTTTGTTTGAAACAACGAAAAACAATTTTTTTGAGCAGGGAAAAGAGATTTATAAAAAGTTGTCTGTTGCTATTTTGGTAATTCATAATGCTAAAGAAACTTATGTTTTTGAAAATGATGTGCAAGTAAAATCAAGTCCGGAATTAATTGTAAATCCGATGATTTCTACAGGAGCTGGTGATCATTTTAATGCCGGATTTTGTTATGGACTATTAACTGATTTAGAATTAAAAGAATGTTTGGTTTTAGCAAATTCTGTAGCTTCCTATTATATCAAAACAGGAATAAGCCCAAATAATAACAGTTTAATTAAATAAAATGAAAGTACTAAAATATAAAAACTATGAAGCATTATCTCAGGCTGTTGCCGAAAAGATGGTACTTCAAATAAATTCAAAACCAAAATCGGTTTTTTGTCTGGCGTCGGGTAGTTCACCTTTGGAAGCCTATAAATGTTTTGTTGAATTAGTTCAAAAAAACAATGTTGATTATAGCCAATGTGTATTTGTTGGTCTTGACGAATGGCTGGGAATAAAACCTGAAGACGCCGGCAGTTGCCATTATTTTTTAACAAAAAATGTGTTTGAGCCATTAAATGTTGCTCCTGAAAATAGCTATTTGTTTGACGGACTGACTAAAAACCCAGCAGCGGAATGCCAGAGAATTAAGCAGGCAATAATTGAAAATAATGGAATCGATTTGATAATTGTAGGTATAGGAATGAACGGGCATATTGGATTTAACGAGCCAGGAGTTGCAATTGAAAACTACGTTCATGTGGTTGATTTAGATAGCGTAACACAAACTGTAGGACAGAAGTATTTTAAAGAACCCACGTTGCTTAAAAAAGGTATAACGATAGGGTTACAGTTGTTTTTAGAGGCAAAAAGTGCAATACTGATGGCCAATGGCTCAAAAAAGGCGGACATAGTACAGCAAACTATCGAGGGGAAAATTACAACAGCCGTACCATCAACAATTATTCGGCAACATCAGAATGCTGTGGTAATGTTGGAGGAAGCCGCAGCAGGAAATTTAGTAGAATAACTTTTGAATCAGTTTTAAAATTAGTTGAGAAATAAAGTCATAATGTCGAAAGACTTCAGACATAAGCAGTACAAATTTTTATGAAAATCAGCCAGGCAAATAGACTTCGAATACTATACTTTTTAGTGTTTTGCTGTACAGCATCATGGCTTCCTATTTTTGCGGAATATCTAAAAGACCAGGGTATTTCTGGTTTTCAAACCGCAGCGATATTGAGTATTTTACCAGTACTAATGTTTTTAATTCAACCTTTCTATGGTGGCCTGGCAGATCGATTGGGCTTTAAAAAGTGTCTTTTATGGTCGTCGTTATGCTGTGCAATTACCTATCTGCTTTATTATTTTAATGGACAAACGTTTTTAACTTTGTCAATTGTAACGGCTTGTATGGCATTGTTTTATAATTCGATTCAGCCTTTACTTGATAGTCTTTCTTTAGAGCTTTCTGAAAAGAATCCTAGTTTTTCTTATGGTTCTTTGCGAATTGCGGGAGCTGCAGGTTGGTCGTTTATGGGATTGGTCGTTGGTCAGTCGATAGATATGTCAGATACGAGTGTGATTTTTGCATTTTCTGCGGCAAGCATGTTTTTAACTTTTTTATTTTGTTTTGGTTTAGATACCAATATGCGCCATGCAAAAACTTCCAGAGAGAAAAAACGAATTCCTAAAGAAGTAGTAACCGATCGCAATTTATTGTTAGTGCTTTTTTTGGTTGTTTTAGTTTCTATGAGCGCCACCCCTATATGGTATTACTATTCACTATACATGAAGGAGATGGGAGCATCATCAGTTACTGTAGGGGTAGGTTTGTCTTTTCAAGGATTGTGTGAGTTGCCGTTTTTTTATTTTTCGGCCAAAATTATTCAACGATTGGGGTTTAAGGGTACACTTTTGCTGACAATAGGAGCTACAATTATTCGCTTGTTTCTCTACAGTTTTATAAAGAATCCATATTTAGCAATTCCTATTGAGTTGCTGCATGGTTTGTCCTGGTCATTATTTTGGGTTGTTTGTGTTGAATATACCAATGCATTAGTACCTGAAAATTGGCGTGCGACCGGCCAATCGTTATTATATGCTGCCTATTTTGGCGTAGGAACGATAATGGGCAATTTTTTAGTTGGATCCTTTCAGGATTCAAAATATACTATTTCAAAAATATTTGCCATAAGCGGCATATTGGTAGTTGTAGCGTTTGTAATAGCGTGGCTGTTTTTAAAAGATAAAAACAAAGAGGAAATCGTCCATTTGCAAACCACACAAAACCAATAATTAAATTAAAATACGAATCAAATTCCTAAAATATGAATCCTAAATTACAACAACTTTTGCAAAATTACCGTTCAGGTTACACCCTGGAACAAGATTTTTATTTGGATCAAGAGCTTTTTGATATTGAATTTGATAAAATATGGAAGGGTTACTGGCTTTTTGCAGGTACTACTGCTGAAATCCCGAAATCCGGGGATTATATTACGTATCAAGTTGGAAAGGAATCAATTATTATCATCCGTGATGGCAATCATTTTTTTGCTCATTACAATACGTGCAGGCATCGTGGTTCACTGATTTGTCTTGAAAAAAAAGGGAATGCTCCCAAACTCCTTTGTCCGTATCACCAATGGGTTTATAACAAAGACGGATCCTTATTTAAAGCGCGTTTGATGCCTGAAGATTTCGATAAAAAAGAGCATGGACTGAAAGCTGTTCATTTAAAAACAATCGAAGGCTTTATTTTTATCTCTTTGGCAGATAGTCCACCTGATTTTTCACAAGTAGAAAATGATTTTAAAACCTATTTAAAGCCATTTCAGGTGGATAAAGCTAAAGTTGCTTTTCAAAAAAGCTATGAATTGCGAACCAATTGGAAACTTATTGCCGAAAATTTCAGGGAATGCTATCATTGCGGTCCGGCACATCCTGAATATTGTGAAGCTGTAATAGGAGCCGATTTGAGAGATTCCGTTGCTGAAATACTACAAGAGAAGCAAGCAATTTGGAAACAAAAAGGATTGTGTGTTGAAAACATTGATTTTAAAGAGGATTCTTTTCATTTTGCGGTCCGTTATCCCTTGCGTTCAGAAGTGTTAAGTTATAGCTTAGATGGGAAAGCAATTTCAAAACCGATGGGAGAACACCAGGATTATGATGCGGGAGTTTTAGGATTGGTTACTTATCCAAATTTTTGGATGGATGCTGTCAGTGATTATATCTGGACAATGCGTGTTACGGCCGTAAGCCCTTCAAAAACCATTATAGATTTGAACTGGCTGGTAGACCAGGATGCAACTGAAGGCATCGATTATACTTTAGATCGATTAACCGAGTTTTGGAAAATTACAGGCGAACAAGATTGGGCGTTATGCGAGAATAATTTTAGTGGTATCGAATCCTCGCAGTATAAATCGGGGCCCTATGCACCAGCTGAAAGCGAAGTGGTCAAGTTTGTAGATTGGGTTATAAATAAGATAAAGTAGTTTTTTTTAATGTTTTAAGTCGAACAGAACAAGTAGGAGCACTTAAACGAAAATGATAATTTAAATAATTAATTAATGTTACAAATGAATAAGCATAAAATATTGATTCTGTTTTTAATGCTCTCTTTGAAAGGTTTTTCACAAAACGGTTCATTGGGAAAAATAACTTCTTTCGAAAAAACAAAAAACGGAATTGAAGGAAAAACACAAAACGAAATTTTTGAAATCTCGGTATATTCTGAAAATGTAATCAGAGTTCAAATCTCTAAAAACAAGAAAATTGATGATTTTTCGTATGCATTAGTTTCTAATGAGAATCCAAATTTCAATGATTTTACAATAGATGACTCTTCAAATACGATTTTCCTTTCAACAAAATCATTAAAAGTTGAAATAGAAAAAGCTCCTTTTTTCAGGATTACTTTCAAAGATAAAAATGGTGTTGTTCTGAACGAAGATCTATCCGGGAATGGACTTGGAACGACTTTTATTGGCGACAAAACTACAGTTTATAAAAAGCTCCAAGAAGGGGAACGTTTTGTGGGAATGGGAGAATCTTTGGGGAATTTAGACCGAACAGGTACTGTAATTACAACTTGGAATACCGATAATTACAAATACGACAATGAAAAAATTCCAATGTATATCAGTATTCCTTTTTATATGGGGATTTTAAAAGAAAAGGTTTACGGAATTTTTTATGATAATTCATATAGAGGAACTTTTAATTTTGGGGCTTCAAACACTCGTTTTTCATCTGTAAGTTTTGATGGTGGAGACATGGATTATTTTTTCATACATGACAATAATTTAGGAAAAGTTCTGGATCATTATTCCTCTTTAACCGGTAGAATGCCTTTGCCTCCAAAATGGAGTATTGGTTATCATCAATCGCGTTGCAGTTATTACCCGGAAGATCAGGTGATGTTCATCGCGAAATCTTTTAGAGATAAAAAAATCCCGCTAGATTGTATTGTTCTGGACGCGGATTATTTACAAGAGTACGAGCCTTTTCGTATAAATACCAAGCGATTTCCGGATATGAAAGGAATGGCCAGTAAATTATTTAAAGACGGAATTGAACTTACTGCTTCGGTAAATCCAGGAATCAAAATTGATCCTACCTATGATGCGTATAATGACGGATTGAAAAAAGACATTTTTCTTCGATATACCGATGGGGAACTCTATAAATCCGATATTTATCCTAACATGAATCATTATCCTGATTTTACCAATCCAAAATCAAGAAATTGGTGGGTCGATCAAATGAAAATTTATCAGGATCTGGGAATTAATGGATATTGGAATGATATGAACGAACCCGCAATTGGAGGCCAGTCCATGCCTGATAATGTCGTTTTTGATTTTGATGGAAGAAAAGCAACACAATTGGAAGCCCACAATTTATATGGTTATTTAATGGCGCGTTCTTCTTTTGAATCTTTCCAAAAATATGGAGGAAATAAAAGACCTTTTGTAATGACACGTTCTGCTTTTGCCGGAGTGCAACGGTATGCTACCGTTTGGAGTGGCGACAATCAAGCCAAAGATGAACATATTTTGCTAGGTGTTTTGCTAAACAATCAAATGGGGCTTTCGGGATTGCCTTTTGTAGGTCCGGATTTAGGAGGCTATACTGGTGATGCTACCAAGGACATGTACAAACGATGGGTAGAAGTTGGTGTATTTTCTCCTTTTTTACGCAACCACAGAGAACAGTTTGCTGCCGCCAATGAGCCGTGGTCGTATGGTGAAGAGGCAGAGGCCATTTCTAAAACGTATATCGAGTTTCGATACAGAATGATGCCCTACATGTATTCTAAATTTTATGAAGCATCCAAAACCGGAATGCCAATTGCCAGAAGTTTATGCATTGATAGTCCTTTTGACAGCACTGTTTATAACTTGAATTACCAATATCAATTCCTTTTTGGAGATGCGTTTTTAATAGCTCCATTGACCAGTAAAGAAAAGTCAAAAGTCATTTATTTCCCAAAATCAAAATGGTATAATATTTATACGGACGAGGTAACCGAGGGAAATCAAGAGTTGCTGAAAGATTTCGCAATTTTCAATTTGCCACTCTATGTAAAAGAGTCTTCCATTATTCCTCTACAAAGTGTTACACAGTCTACAAAAGAGAAACCTACTGAGATTTTATATCTGCATGTTTATAATGGAACTTTTGAAAATCAATTTGAATATTATGAAGATGATGGAGCTACATTAAATTATGAGAGCAAGCTTTTTAACAAACGAATCATGGAGTTTAAACCAACTGATAAAGCGTTGGTTCTGAAAAAAGTTGAAGGGACTTATGTTTCGGATTTTAAAAAAATAAAAGTGATATTACATGGTTTTAAGGATACTGTTTCGCCTAAAATAAATGGAAAAAAAATAGTTACAAAAATTGAAGCTGTGAAATTAATTGATCCACTAGAACATTTGGAAGATGTTTATTTTGATTCTAATTTTTATAAAGGATTGAAAGAGAAAGATAAAATGAAAGCCCAACAAACATTTGAAATTGATAATTCTACCGACGAAATAAAAATAAACTGGTAAAAAAAAACAAAAAAAACATATTGATTTTCAGTGTGTTATAAATAGATGTATAAAATAATTTATAAAAAATAAAAAAAATGAAATCATTTCAATTAACGAAAGAACAAATAGCAAATTACGATAGGGATGGTTATGTTATCTGTAAAGAATTTTTGTCCCAGGCTGAGGCGGAAAAATTGTATTCTTCTGCAATTGCAGACGACGTAATGATCAATAACGCTTTTGATTTGGATGATCAGCAGGGAAAAAAAACAAAATTGTCACTCTGGTATACACCAGGTGATGATGTTTATGGATTTCATGCCCGAAGTGAGCGAATTATAGATGCCGTTGATTCCTTGCTGGAGGGGAATTCAGAGGTTTGCCATTTTCATACAAAACTAATGCAAAAAGAGCCAAGAATTGGAGGCGCCTGGGAATGGCATCAAGATTATGGCTATTGGTATAAAGATGAATTTTTATTTCCAAATCAACTTATTTCTGTAATGACAGCTATTACGGAGGCCACCAAAGAAAATGGTTGTTTACAGGTACTCAAAGGATCTCATAAAACCGGAAGATTTGAACATCTTTTTGTGGGGGAACAACGCGGTGCAGATATGCACTATGTTAATCTCGCTCTAAAGCATTTTGAATTGGTTTATGTAGAACTTAAACCAGGCGATGTATTAATTTTTCATTCCAATTTATTGCACACATCGGCTTCAAATGATTCGGATAATGCCCGCTGGTCGTTAATATCGTGTTATAACAGAGCTTCGAATATTGGCTATAATATTCAGAGTCAATCTGCAATGACTCCTATCAAAAAAGTACCAAATAATGCACTTTTGGAATGGGAAAGTACCGGTTTGAGCTCCGATAATGAATTTAAAGAAAGTGGGGTATAAAATCAGTCAAATGGAAATATTATTTTTTAGCAGCATGTGGGGAATGGAGGATTTAACACTTAAAGAAACGCTGAGTCGTATAAAAAATACAGGTTTTGATGGTGTTGAATACGGTACTTTTTTAGAAAAAAAATCAGCTGACGAATTTATTGCAATAGCAAATGATTTGGGATTGAAAATTATTGGGCAGCAGCACAAAGCGGATGGTAAAACTTTTGAGGAATATAAATCAAATTTTATTGATCATCTTTATTTATTGTCAAATCAAAGGCCCCTTTTTATTAATTCTCAAACAGGAAAAGATTATTATACTTTCGATCAAAACGCTGAATTAATTGAAATTGCAGAAAGCATACAATCGGAAACGGGAATTCCTATAGTTCATGAAACGCATAGGGGTAAATTTCCATTTTGCATAAAAGATACCATACAATACATTAAAAGGTACCCTGACTTGAGATTCACGGCAGATTTTTCCCATTTTTGTGTTGTATCGGAGAGTTTCTTAGAGGAACAAGAAGAAGAGTTGAAAGAGATAATTTTGCGTTCCGATCATATTCACGCTAGGGTAGGACACACACAGTCACCTCAAGTCACAGATCCAAGAATAAAACATTGGCAGTATGCTTTAGAAAAACATTTAAATTGGTGGGATGAAATTATAAATCATCATACACAAAAACAATCAAGAGTGCTTACTATAACTCCGGAATTTGGTGCCGAGCCCTATATGACCTTGGCACCAGAAACTAATGAGCCAATTGCAAATCAATGGGATATTAATGTTTATATGATGGATTTGTTGAAAAAAAGATACAATTTAAACTAAACTAAAATAATAAGCGATGCCGAATACCGTTCAAAATGATAAGAAATCGTTATTTTCCTCAAGACCATTACAAGGAACAGAGAGTGTTTACGCTGCAATAAGAATTATTGTAGGATTATTGATGGCATATCATGGTTTAGAAATTTTTGACGCCAAGCTGATGATTGATTATTCCATGTGGGATCAATTCAAAGGAGTACCCAGTCCACTAGTTATCGTTTACATTGGAAAAGCATTGGAGCTGGTTACCGGTATGTTTTTCGTTTTGGGAATTTTTACAAGAATTTCGGCTGTACTGATAACTATTAATATGCTCGTAATTTGTTTCTTTATCGGAAATGGAAAATTTTGGTACGAAGACCAACATCCCTTTCTTTTTGCTTTGATCTCACTTTTGTTTTTCTTCAAAGGCTCTGGAAAATGGGCTATAGACAACAAATTAGGGAAATAGGATCCCAAAATAGTTACACTAAATCAACATTTATAAAAAATAAATTGCATGAAACTCATTTTTAAAATCTTCATTTTTCTAAGTATTTTCAAAAGTTACGGACAAGAATCTGAAAAATTTGTTGCTGACCTAATGTCCAAAATGACTTTGGAAGAAAAAATAGGACAACTCAATCAATATTCAGGTGAGTGGGCACACACAGGACCTGTTACAAAAGATGGTGAAAAACAAACACAAATTAAAATGGGTTTGGTTGGTTCGATGTTGAATGTTACTACAGTAAAACATACTACCGATTTGCAAAAAATGGCAATGCAAAGTCGTTTAAAAATCCCATTATTATTTGGTCAAGATGTTATTCATGGATTCAGAATCAATTATCCTATTCCTCTTGCAGAAGTTGCCAGTTGGGATATTTCCGCAATTGAAAAATCAGCCCGATATGCTGCCGTAGAAGCGTCGGCTTATGGAGTACACTGGACATTTGCTCCAATGGTTGATATCAGTAGAGATCCACGTTGGGGAAGAGTTATGGAAGGAGCTGGAGAAGATACTTTTCTAGGTGTTCAGGTCGCTAAAGCCAGAGTAAAAGGATTTCAAGGAAATGGTTTGGGAAACACAGATGCGGTTATGGCCTGTGCCAAACATTTTGCCGCTTACGGTGCAGCAGTAGGAGGAAGAGACTATAATTCGGTTGATATGAGTCTTCGTCAACTGTACGAAACGTATTTGCCACCTTTTAAAGCTGCAATAGATGCCGGAGTGGGAACTTTAATGAATGCATTTAATGATTTAAATGGAGTTCCTGCAACGGGAAATAAATTTTTGCAACGTGAAGTTTTGAAAAAACAATGGAATTTCAATGGTTTTGTTGTTAGCGACTGGGGAAGTATTGGAGAAATGATTCAACATGGATTTGTAAAAGATAATTACCAAGCGGCGAAAATAGCCATTGAAGCGGGAAGCGACATGGATATGGAAAGCAGAAGTTATAAGAATCATTTGGCTCAATTGGTAAATGAAGGTAAGGTCGATATTAAACTTGTTGATGATGCCGTTAGAAGAATTTTATTGAAGAAATATGAGTTAGGATTATTTAAAGATCCTTTTAAGTTTTCCAATCAAAAACGAGAAGATTTACAGTTTAACAATCCGGTGCATCGAAAACATGCAAGAGTTATTGGTGCAAAAAGTATAGTACTTCTAAAAAATAAAAAACAACTGCTGCCATTGTCAAAAAAGACAAAAAACATTGCGTTAATAGGTCCTTTCGGGAAAGCTGTTTCCGAAAATTTAGGTTTTTGGTCTACTTCCTGGCCAGATGATAAGACTACGATTGTTTCTCAATTTCAAGGAATAAAAAATCAGATGGAGGCAAACTCAAATCTTATTTACGCCAAAGGCTGTAATGTAAATGATCAGGATAAGTCACAGTTTAAGGAAGCAATTGAAGCAGCAAAAAGTGCAGATATAGTTATTATGACCTTGGGAGAAGCACATGATATGAGTGGTGAAGCCAAAAGTAGAAGTTCATTACAATTACCTGGAGTTCAGGAGGAATTATTAAAAGAAATCCATAAAACAGGAAAGCCTATCGTTCTTTTGATTAATGCAGGAAGACCTCTTGTTTTCAATTGGGCGGCAGATAATATTGAAACTATTGCTTATACGTGGTGGTTGGGTAGCGAGGCTGGAAATGCAATTGCCGATGTTGTGTTTGGAAATTACAATCCAGCAGGGAAACTGCCAATGTCTTTTCCTCGAAGCGAAGGACAAATTCCGATTTATTATAATTATTACAATACAGGCAGACCCGCAGCAAATGAAAATGAAACGAGTTACGTATCTGCTTATACTGATTTGCAAAACAGCCCGAAATATCCTTTTGGATACGGTTTAAGCTATACTACTTTTGAGTACTATAATTTAAAATTATCAAAAAAGAAAATTAATAGTACGGAGAAAATTGAAGTTTCATTGGATATAATAAATACGGGAAAATACGCAGGTGAAGAAGTGGTGCAAATGTATTTGAGAGACCAAGTGGGTTCGGTTGTCAGACCAGTAAAAGAATTGAAAGGGTTTGAAAAAATCAAACTTAATGCAGGAGAAACGAAAACAGTGAAGTTCATCATCGATGATAAATTACTGTCATTTTATAACGATACTCTGGAATACAAATCAGAACCAGGTGATTTCGATTTGATGATTGGTTCCTCATCTGAAGATATTAGAGTCAAAGACTCCTTTGAATTGCTAAAATAGAACTATATTGTTATAAAAAAATACGCCTGGGTTTTTAGGAACTGTAGGCGTGAATTAAATTAGTATTTATAATGAAAAAAATCCTGACAAATCTTACCACCTGGGTTTTAGTAGCGATAATTTCTGGGGCAATTTTAGGGCATTTTATGCCTGAAACAGCAACGAAAATGCAACCATTGGGTACTTATTTTATAAACGTTATAAAAGTATTTATCAATCCAATAATATTTCTGACAATTTCTCTTGGAATCAGTGGAATGGGAAGTCTAAAACAAGTGGGAAGAGTAGGTGGTAAAGCGTTATTATACTTTGAAATCGTTACTACAATCGCGCTTTTAATTGGCGTTGCAGTTACCTGGATTATTCAACCCGGCAGCGGGGTTGCGGCTGTTGTGGCTCAAAACGAAGAAATTTCAAAATACACGACCAGTGCAGAAAATTTTAGTTTATTGAATTTTTTAAAAAGCAATATAACCATCCAGGTGTTATTGTTTTCTATCCTTTTCGGGATTTTTCTAAATAAGTATAAGAACAGCGACAGAATTAAAAAGGTTCTAACTTTTTTATCAAAATATGTTTTTAAAGCGCTTCATTTTGTAATGTTTTTCGCTCCAATTGGTGCTTTCGGCGGGATTGCATATACCATTGGAAAATTCGGAATTGCTACTATGATTCCGTTAGCAAAACTGATGCTGACGGTTTATATCACAATGGCATTGTTCGTTTTCGCTATATTAGGGTTTATGCTTCGCTATTATAAAGTCAGCATCCTGCAATTTTTGAATTATATAAAGGAAGAATTATTAATTGTTTTAGGAACTTCATCATCAGAATCGGCATTACCCTCTTTAATGGAGAAACTAGAAAAAATGGGATGTTCAAAATCGGTAGTCGGATTGGTTGTTCCTGCTGGATATTCCTTTAATTTAGATGGTACAACTATTTATTTATCGATGTCAGTTTTGTTTTTAGCACAAGTTTATAATATCGATTTGAGTTGGGCACAAATAGGCACAATTGTAGGAGTTCTTATGATAACATCCAAGGGAGCTGCTGGAGTTACAGGGAGTGGATTTATAGTTTTAGCATCAACACTTTCTGCTGTAAAAGTCATCCCTATAGAAGGATTGGCTTTACTTCTTGGTGTTGACCGGTTCATGAGCGAAGCGCGATCTATCACTAATTTTATAGGAAATGGCGTGGCAACAATTTTTCTGTCCAATAATGAAAAAGAATTTGACAGAGAAAAAATGAAAGCTGCGTTTTCAAAAGAAGTCTATGAATACAATGTAAATGAATTATAATTTATGAAATGCCCTGCTTTTTTTGTAGCGGCTTCGAATAAACCAACGCTACAACTACAGTCAATGTTATGCATCCCTTATTTTAAAATAAACAACAAATACCACAATTATTTTAGTGCCCTATTATGAGAAAATTACTTCCTTTATTTATACTGTTCATTTCTTTCATTCAATGTATAGCGCAAGAAAAGCCTTTTTACAACGATATTAAAAAATTTCAAAACCAAGATCTTATTAATACTCCTCAAAAAGATATTATACTTTTTATAGGCAGTTCCACATTTACACTCTGGGGAGATAACCTTCGGAAAGATTTTGGAAACGGTAAGATCGTAAATCGAGCATTCGGAGCTTCTACTTTATTAGATTTAATAGGATATGAAAATGAGATATTATTTGCATATCAACCTAAAAAAATAATTATTTATTGCGGAGAGAATGATATTGCAAACGAATTTCCTAAGGTAAAAGGAAAGGAAGTTGCCAAAAGATTCCAAAAACTGTTTCAAGATATCCGATACAAATTCCCAAATACTCCTGTAGTTTATCTGTCGATAAAACCAAGTTCGTCTCGTTGGAAAATGAGGAACGAAATGCGCAATGCAAATAAGTGTATTGAGAGTTATTTAAAGAAGCAGCCTAATGGTTATTTTGTCAATAGTTGGAATAGTTTATTAGATAAAAATGGAAAGCCGAATGCTAGTTTATACCTGGAAGATGAATTGCATCTGAACAAAAAAGGGTATAATATCCTGAGGATGTTACTGGAGCAATACGTAAATAGCGATGTTATTAAGTAAAAGATTGAATACCGACCTTTTCCTTTGAAATTTAAAAATATTAATTGTATCACTTATGAAATATTTAAACCAACTATTTCTCTTAACATTGTTCCTGTTTTGTTCCTCTGTCGAATCTCAGGTTCGGACCATTTTGCCATTTAACGATGATTGGAAATTCAGTTTTGTCTATACTTCTTCAAAAGATTATAAAGATAAGATTGTAAACCTTCCTCATACCTGGAATGTTAAAGATCTCGCTTTTGAGCGGACTTCGGCTGTGTATCGTAAAGAATTTCATGCGGAACAAAATTGGTCTGAAAAAAGGGTGTTTGTTTACTTTGAAGGTGTAAATACCGTAGCCAATGTGTTTGTAAATAAAAAATATATTGGAGAACATAAGGGAGGTTATACTGCTTTTGTTTTTGAAATTACCGATATGCTTAAATACGGCGATACTAACAGTATTAATGTGATGGCTTCAAATTCGTACCGTTTAGATGTATTGCCTCTGAATGGTGATTTTAATGTTTTTGGAGGAATTCATCGCCCAGTGAAATTAATTATTACGGATAAAAACTGTATTTCTCCATTGGATTTTGGTTCTTCAGGTGTTTATATCGCAACACAGGAGGTCTCAGAAAAGAATGCTACTATAAAAGTAAAAACCTTGATTTCTGCTAAACAGAAATCAGAGAAACTTAGATTGAAAGCAGTTCTAAAAGAGAACAATGGGAAAATAATAGAACAGCAACTGTCTAAGGTTTCTGATTCGGTTGTTTTTCATCACTTTTCGGTCGCAAAGCCCCATCTTTGGAATGCAATAAAAGATCCCTATCTGTACAAAATGGATATTCAGCTACTCGACGGGGATAAGGTGATTGACCAGGTTTCAGAAAATTTTGGTTTGCGTTCATTTCATGTAGATGCTGATAAAGGATTTTTTTTAAATGGCAAATATTATGACTTATATGGGATGGGTTATCATGAAGATACTTTTGAGCACGCTTCGGCTTACCTTCCGGAGGATTACGAAACTGATGAGCGTTTGTTTACAGAAATAGGAATGACTGCTTTGCGTTTGACGCATTATCCACATGGTAAGCCGATTTATGAATGGGCTGATAAGTACGGAATGGTTCTTTGGACAGAAATCCCATTGATTGGTTTTGGAGGAAATGTTGGTGAAGGATATGTAAACTCTCCCGAATTGAATAAACATATTGAACAAATGCTATTGGAAATGGTGCGTCAGAATTACAATCATCCGAGTGTTTTCTTTTGGGGACTGAAAAATGAACTAACGGTGAACTTTGATAATTCCAACGCGTTTTTAGTAAAGATGAATGGTATAGTTAAAAAAGAAGATCCTACTCGAAAAACCGTTTTGGCAACACATTTGGACACAGGTGCTTTCGAAAATAGTACCGATTTAGTGGCTTGGAATAAATATTTCGGTTGGTATGAAGGCGAACCGGATAATATCGGAAAATGGATGGATAAAAAACATACCCAAATCCCAAATAGACCTATTTCATTGAGTGAATATGGCGCTGGTGCAAGTATTAATTCTCATAGCATAGACTTAAAAAAGCCAATTACTACCGCTAAATTTCACCCAGAAGGCTGGCAAACCTATTTTCATGAAAAGCATTGGAAACAGCTAGTCGAACGTCCCTATATTTGGGGTAAGTTTATTTGGGTTTTTAGCGATTTTTCTTCACATGTAAGAAACGAAGGAGATACTCCCGGAATTAATGATAAAGGCTTGGTTACTTATGATAAAAAAACGAGGAAGGATGCTTTTTATTTCTATAAAGCGAATTGGAATGCAGCGCCAATGGTTTACATCACAGAACGTAGATTTGTTGAGCGGTCGGAAAAAGTAACTGCTATAAAGGTATTTTCAAACTGTGATAAAGTGGAGCTGTACATCAATACTACAAAAATAGGAACAAAATACCCTGATAAATTCAAAACAGTGGTTTGGGAATCTGTTGGACTAGTCAGTGGTAAAAACAAAATTAAAGTCGTTGCATTTAAAGGAAAAGAAAGATACGAAGATACTTGTGTCTGGAGTTTAAAATAATAAAATACAAAAAAATGAATAAGTTATATTTGATACCGATGTTGTTACTTTTAGTTGGATGTAAGATTACAACATCAGAGCCTAAAACCAATTTAATTGGAAAAACCGAATGGTTTGATCCGGATAGAACGGCATCAACGTATTGTAATCCAATCAATATAGGGTACAATTATTCCGCTGAAAATCACAATGGCATTCCTGATTCTCGTCGTTCGAGTGCCGATCCTGTAATTATCACTTATAAAGGGGAATACTATTTATTTGCAACCAATCAAGCGGGATTCTTTTGGAGTAAAGATATGTCGGATTGGAAATTTGTTTATGGCAGTTTTCAACGCCTTCCCGGCGATGATGATCAATGTGCTCCAGCTGCGTGGGTTGTAAATGACACCTTGTTTTACGTAGGTTCCACTTGGAAAAAAGACCATCCTGTTTGGAAAACAGCTGATCCAAAATCGGGTCGATGGGTGCGACATGTCGAGACCGCCATGCTACCAACTTGGGATCCGGCAATTTTTCAGGATGATGACAAAAAAGTCTATATGTACTACGGTTCAAGTGGAAAATTACCGCTTTGTGGCGTAGAAGTAGATTACAAAACATGGTTACCAAAAGGAAATCAGGCCGATTATGAAAAACTGTATGCTGCAACCGAAGTGGAGGATATTCAGAAACCTTATGGTGAAATAAAAGCAGTTGTTACTTTAGATCCGAAAGAACACGGTTGGGAACGTTTTGGACCTAATAATGATGTGGAACCTGCTCCCTGGGGTAATTTTATTGAAGGAGCCTGGATGACTAAACACAACGGGAAGTACTATATGCAATATGGAGCCCCAGGTACTGAATTCAAAGGTTATGCAAATGGGGTTCATGTGGGTGATAGTCCTTTGGGACCTTTTGTTTATCAAAAACACAATCCGATGTCGTATAAACCAGGAGGTTTTGTAATAGGAGCCGGACACGGAAATACTTTTGCCGATATTTATGGTAATTACTGGAATACAGGAACGTGCAAGATTTCGGTAAAAGATCGGTTTGAACGTCGTATTGATATGTTTCCAGCCGGATTCGATAAAGATGGCGTAATGTATTCTAATACATCTTATGGAGATTATCCAACATTGCTTCCAACGCAACAACGTGATCATACAAAAGGATCCGGATCCGGATGGATGTTGCTATCCTACAAAAAGGCTGCTACTGTTTCTTCTCAGGAAGAATGTATGGATATTCGAACGTATCGAGTTGACCATGGCGGGAAAAAAGTGTATGAGAAAATCTGCTACGATGCTAAAAATTTAACTGATGAAGATATCCAGTCGTATTGGTCGGCAAAAACGAGTAAGGCCGGCGAATGGCTACAGATCGATTTGGGAAGAAAAATGAAAATTAATGCGCTGCAGATCAATTATGCAGATCATAAAGCCACCCAATACAACAAGGCGATGGATATTTATTACCAATATAAAATCTTTATGTCTGATGATGCCAAAAATTGGACTTTAGTAGTCGATAAATCTAAAAACGATAAGGATGTTCCTCATGATTATGTAGAATTATCAAAACCAATCGAGGCTCGTTATGTAAAAATGGTAAATATTCACAATGCCTCAGGATTGTTTGCTGTTTCAGATTTCAGAGTTTTTGGAAACGGATTGTCCGAAAAACCAAAATCCGTTGCTGGATTTAAAGTGGACAGAAATTCTACTGACTCGCGCAATGCAATGATTTATTGGGGTATACAATCAGATGCCATTGGCTATAACATTTACTACGGAATTGCGCCTGATAAATTATACAACAGTATAATGGTTTACGATAAAAATTCGTATGACTTCAGAGGTTTAGACAAAGGAACAAACTATTATTTTGCTATTGAAGCTTTTAATGAGAATGGAAAATCAGAATTAAGTAAAATACTAAAAGTCAATTAAAAATATCGAATTATTTACACAAACGGCTTCGTTGATAGTAATTCTTTAAACAACATAAAAATGAAAAAAATAGGAATCATTTCGTTATTGGTATTATTTACATATTGTAGCGGCTATAAAAAAATCGGCTATAGTTCGTATGATAAAAACGAAACTCAAAATAGTATTCTTGGGAAAACAGCTTGGTTCGACCCTAATGTTCCGCAAAATACCTATTGTAACCCAATGAATATAAGCTACACGTATGGTGTAGAGAATCATAATAATATTCCGGAGTCACGCCGTTCTAGTGCAGACCCTGTAATTATTACTTATAAAGGAGACTATTACTTGTTTGCCACTAACCAGGCTGGATTTTATTGGAGTAAGGATATGTCGAATTGGGAGTTTGTTTACGGAAGCTTTCAGCGTCATCCGCATAGCAGTGATATTTGTTGCCCTTCGGCTTTAGTCATGAACGATACTTTGTTTCTTATTGGCCCCGATAAGCACATGCCGATCTGGAAAACAGCAAATCCAAAAGAAGGACGTTGGATTCGTCATGTTGACAGTATTATTCATCCGGCAGGGGATCCTGGTGTCTTTCAGGATGATGACAAAAGACTTTATTCCTATTATGGAACCAGTGGAAAATATCCATTGGTTGCCTGCGAACTGGATTATAAAACCTGGCAACCTATAAAAGCAAAAGATTACGTTCCCCAACCTGTTTCAGAATATACAAATCAGGAAGAAGCTGTCGAATTTGATAAGAAAGGGGTGAAAGAAGTACTATGGATTCGTCCTAAAGAGCACGGCTGGGAGCGTTTCGGCCCTAATAATGATATGGAACCTGCCCCTTGGGGAGATTTTATGGAAGGAGCCTGGATGAATAAATATAAAGGTAAATATTATTTGCAATATGCTGCACCAGGAACAGAGTTCAAAGGCTATGCGAACGGTGTCTATGTTTCAGACAAGCCATTAGGACCGTTTACGTACCAAAAACACAATCCGATGTCTTATAAACCGGGAGGTTTTGTGATTGGTGCTGGCCACGGGAATACGTTTGAAGATTTAAACGGCAATTTTTGGAACACCGGAACCTGCAAAATTTCGATGAAGGATCGTTTTGAACGACGTATAGATATGTTTCCTGCGGGATTTGATAAAGATGGTATTATGTATTCTAATACTTCTTATGGAGATTTCCCTATCACATTGTCCAAAAAGCAACGCGATCATTCAAAGGGAGCATCAGCAGGTTGGATGCTATTGTCCTATAAAAAGCCAGTAAGCGTTTCTTCAATAGATACATGCGCTTCAACCCGAACCCATAGAGTCGATAATCAAGGTAAAAAAGTTTTTGAAAATTTGTGCTTTGGAGGCGAGAATGTAACAGATGAAGATATTCAAACGTGGTGGTCGGCAAAAACAAATAAACCTGGTGAGTGGCTCCAGATTGATTTGGGCAGTAAAATGCAAATTAACGCTTTGCAAGTCAACTATGCGGACCATAAATCGACACAATACAATAAGGCCATGGATATTTACCACCAATATCAAATCTTTGTTTCAGACGATACCCACAACTGGAAATTGGTTGTTGATAAATCAAAAAACGACAAGGATGTTCCTCACGATTATGTTGAATTAACAACATCTATTACTGGGCGATATGTAAAATTGGTTAATGTTCATGCTGCAACGGGATTATTTGCTGTTTCTGATTTTCGTGTTTTTGGAAATGGACGCTCCGAAAGACCAAAATCGGTTACCGGATTCAAAGTGGACAGAAATTCATCAGATCCTCGCAATGCCATGATTCACTGGAACAAGCAATCAGATGCCATTGGACATACTATCTATTACGGAATTAGCCCTGATAAACTATACAACAACATCATGGTTTATGATGGAGATTCGTATGATTTCAGAGGATTAGATAAAGAGACAGAATACTTTTTCAGCATTGAGGCTTTTAATGAGAATGGCGTTTCAGACAGTATTGAAAATAAATAAAGAACTATTTATGTTAAGTATGAAACCGACGACCTCACATTTAAAGAGAAGTATTGGAGATAAAAGTTTTTCCAGTCGAGCATATTTAAACGATCTAATACTGAGTAAAAAAAGATATTAGTAAGATAGTTCGTTTTTTGTACAGTGAAGAATACAAATTGTTTTATAGTATCATTTCAATGCTAGATGCCTTCTTCATAAATGATGTTCGCAAGTTGAATTGAGTACTAATTGGTAGTTGGGACCTCCTTAGAAGGTTCGTAGTACAAATAAAAAAGCCCTAAAAGAAAGAAATTCCTTTAGGGCTTTTTTGATATGAAGAAGTAGATTATTTTACTCTAAAAGTAACTTTTCTAACTAATTTTCTAGCACCGTCTGAATCTTTATTAACAGAAGTGTCTTCACCTGCTGCGATTACATTTAATCTAGATGCAGCAATTTTAGCTTTCACTAAAATGTTTTTCACATTAGTAGCTCTTGCATTAGATAATTTATCATTGTATGCAGATCTTCCTAATTCGTCAGCATGACCAATAATGTCAACTGAAGCAGAAGGATTGTTTCTCAAGTACGTTAAGATAAAATCAATACCTTCAGTAGAAACGTTAGTTGGTTTAGATTTGTCAAAGTCAAAATAAGTAGCAACATAACCACCATTAATTAAACTTTTGATCAATTCGTTATCGTATACACCATTAGCATCACCAGTTTTACTTGCGTAATTTTTCATGATGTAATCTTCTGTTTCGTCAGGAACGTTATTGTTGTTCTTGTCAATTGATCTACCTTTAGTATCTACCATTGCACCAGCAGCAGTATTTGGTTCTTGATCCAAGTAATCAGCTACACCGTCATTGTCAGCATCAAGCATTTTTGTTTCGATAGCTGTAAGTCTGTTGTCAATAACATTGAATCTATCTTCATTGTCAAGAACCCAGTCAGCATGTTTTACATTTTTACCTAAGTAAACTGTAATACCTGCAGTACCGTTAAAAAGGATTCCACCGAAACCTCTAGTATTTGATGAACTAGCTCCGTCAAAAGCCATGTTTTGTTTTGCATTAAGAATTGTTGTAAAATCTCCTGTTAATGAGATTCTGTCAGACAATTTAATTTGACCAGTTAAACCAGCCATGAAGTTACCTATTCTGTCTTTTTTATAAGAAGGATCTTCTCTTTCTAATAAAGACAAACCAACACCAGCATGACCTAATAAGCCAATAGTTTGAGTCCAAGTTTCAAAACTCATGATTCTTCCTAAGTTAGCAACACCTTGTAAGTCTACTCTGTAGTACTTAGTGTCGAAATCAATAGATTCTTTTTCACCTGTGAAACTGTTGTAACCAAAATCAGCTTTCAAACCAAATTTGTTGTTAAACATGTAACGAACACCTAAATCAACAACATAAGGACTTATTAGTGAAGTTGAATAACCTGCACTCATAGGTCTTTGAGGTTTGTTAAAACCGCCAGCTAATTCAACTGACCATTTGTTAAAAGCATCTTCTGTGCTTTTTACAGTTTCTTCTGTTTGAGCACTCATAGTAGTCATAACAGAAGCAAATACTAAAGTAAGTATGATTTTTTTCATTAAATTTTTAAATTAAAATTTCGACAAAAGTAAATTACAGTTTTTAATAAAAAAAATGAGATGCAACTTATATGTAGAATTTGTACTAATATATTTCTTACTAATTTGATTTTGTGATAGTTGCAATAATTTAAAATAGTGTCAAAAACTAATTTGGTTTAAAAAAAACATATTTGATTTTTTGAGTACATTTGTGCCTTTTTTTATCCAATCTAATACTTTTACATGTCCAATAATAAATTTAAAGCGATTACTCTTAAGCTATTAAAATACATAGGAATTACCATTCTCATTATTCTTTCTTTACTGTTCATAACCCCATTAATTTTTTCAGAAAGAATTAAACAAGAAATCAAAAAAGCGGCTAATACTAAACTGAATGGGGAACTGAATTATTCTGATGCAAAGGTTTCGTTTTTTCATCATTTTCCATCTTTAACAATTACGTTAAATGATTTTAAACTCAACGGTTCTGCTCCTTACAAAAAAGAGCGATTTATTACCGCTGAAGAAGTTTCGTTCGGACTAGACGTTTCAAGCCTACTTTTTAGCAATGCTATAAATATTGACCAAATCTATCTGAATCAGTCTTTCATAAATATAAAAGTCAACAAAAATGGAGAAGCAAACTACAATGTGTATATAGCCCCAAAGGAGACACAAAAAAGTGACGGTTCTGAAACCGCTTTAAAACTAGAGAAAATTGAAATAAAAAACAGCCAAATTATTTATGACGATCAATCCACCAAAATTCATTTTGATGCTTTGGGTTTTAATTATCTGGGCAATGGAGATTTAAGTAAAGCTGTTTTTGATTTATACTCTAAAGCAAAAATAGATAGATTAAATATCATTTATGAAAATGAACCCTACTTGATGAATAAAAAAGTAGATGGGGATTTAATCACCAAAGTAA
The DNA here is from genome assembly GCF_048286515.1 of Flavobacterium rhamnosi. Lineage (NCBI taxonomy): Bacteria > Pseudomonadati > Bacteroidota > Flavobacteriia > Flavobacteriales > Flavobacteriaceae > Flavobacterium > Flavobacterium rhamnosi. Next base: position 79,446 of record NZ_JBLVPS010000020.1, read on the forward strand.
ATGTCAATTCATTGTCTTTTATATTTGAGCAAAATGATTTGAAAATTAATAAACTGCCAGTTGATTTCAAAGGAAAATTTGACTTTCTGAAAGATGGTTATAATATGGATTTCGTTGTTAAATCCACCAACAGTAATCTTGAAGATCTATTTACTGCTTTTCCTCCTAAGTACATTACATGGCTCAAAAAAACAGAACTTAAGGGTAAAACTGATTTGTTGCTGACTTTAAAAGGAAAGTATATCGCTTCAGAAAAAAAAGCGCCGAATTTAAATCTCGATTTAAAAATAAGAGATGGTTTTGTAAATTATGACAAAAGTACATTTCCGGTTTCAAATCTGAACCTAGATTTAGCGACACAACTCCCTTCACTTAATCCAGATCTTTTAATAGTGGATGCAAGGAATTTGTCTTTGAACATCGCTAGCGATTATTTGAAAACGAAACTGTATGTAAAAGGAGTAAATAATCCCGAAATTGACGTCATCTTAAAGGCCAAAATTGATTTAGAAAAACTCAATCGCGCGCTTGGAATTCCTGATATAGAAGTAAAAGGAATGCTTACTGGTGAAGGAAAATCAAAAGGAAAATACGATCAAGAAAAACATATTTTTCCAATTACAAACGCAGTTATAAATTTAAAACGCGGCTATTTAAAAACCAAATATTATCCGAATCCCATTACGAATATCAACATTGTTTCGCAAATAACCAATCAAAAGGGAACATTCAGCGACCTTAAAATTGCGCTAAAACCAACACAATTTACCTTTGAAGGCAAACCGGTTTTTCTGGAAGCTGATTTGAATAATTTTGAGGATCTTACCTATGATATCAAAGCCAAAGGAACACTTGATATTAGTAAGATATACAAAGTGTTCTCTCAAAAAGGACTAGACATTGATGGTTCTATCAAAGCTGATTTAGCTTTAAAAGGAAAACAAAGTGATGTCGAAAAAGGCAACTATACTAAACTGTATAACAAAGGCAGACTTGAACTCCGAAACATTCTAGTGGCAAGCGAATACTTGCCAAAGCCATTTCTTATAAAAGAAGGAGTTTTCAAGATCAATCAGGACAAAATGACTTTCAATAATTTTTTGGCGGCCTATGGTCAATCTGATTTCAAAATGAACGGTTATTTAAAAAACGTTTTCAATTTTCTTACTTTGAAAAACAGCGTATTGAAAGGTGTATTTTCACTACATTCAAAATATATCAATGCTGATGAGTTTATGTCAAGTACCGCGAGCACGACCACAATCGCTGTGCCTTCAAAATCAGAAATACCAACTGCAAACCAAGAAACAGGAGTAATTCTGATTCCGTCTAATTTTGATTTGCGATTTCAAGCCAATGCTGAAAAAGTAAATTTTAATGGACTTACGCTCAGCAATGCCAAAGGAGCACTCCAAATGAAAAACGGCAATTTAAGCATGCAAAATACCGGCTTTGCTCTTATTGGTTGTGCCGTTACCATGAATGCCATGTATCGTGGTATCAGCCCGCAAAAAGCCCAATTTGAATATGATATAAAAGCCACTGATTTTGATGTTAAAAGAGCCTACAACGAAATCAAAATTTTCAGAGAAATGGCAAGTGCTGCTGAAAAAGCGCAAGGAACCATATCCTTAGACTATAAACTCAAGGGGAAACTGAATGGGAAGATGGAACCCGTATATCCTTCCTTAATAGGTAATGGAGTTGTCTCTGTAAAAGATATAAAACTATACGGGATGAAAATGTTTAATGCCGTAAGTAAAAAAACCAAGCATGAAGCTATAAACAATCCTGAAATTTCAAAAGTGGATATAAAGACTTCGATTAAGAATAATATTATAACTATCGAGCGTTTTAAATTCAAATTTGCCGGTTTCCGACCAAGAATTGAAGGAAAAACAAGTCTGGATGGAAAACTGAACCTAAAAATGCGATTAGGTTTACCTCCTTTAGGAATTATTGGAGTTCCGTTACTAATCACAGGGAATAAAGACAATCCGAAAATAAAAATCGGGAGAAAATCAGAGGAATTAGAGGAAACGAAAGATACTATTAACTAATTGATTTTATAAATATAAAACGGTCAATCTTATTTCAATTTAACAATAGAAGTCAGTAAAGGACCCGATATTAATCCATAGCATATTTAATGCCGCCTAATACATGTTGTAAAAAAAATGTTTCTTGGTAGCTTTCAGTAGTATGGCCAAGCGCGGTATAGAAAACTTTGCCTCCTCCAAAATTATGATACCATGCCATTGGATGATTATTTTTATTTTTTCCACCGGTATAAGAGGACTCGTCAATATTTATAAGCACATTTAATTCGGGATTTATATTTTTAAAATTATACCATTCGTCTTTTCTCTCCCATACTGCAGGCAGGTGTTTTGTGGATAGATGTTTGTTATCTACAACCACGAGCTTAGCTTTTTGCTGTGCTGGGTGCGATTCAAAACTTGCACCAATCATTTCTACATACCATGGCCAGTTATACTCACAATCCGTTGCAGCATGGACTCCTACAAAACCTCCTCCTTTTTTCATGAAATTTTGGAGTGCCAGTTCTTGTTTTTCTGCCAATACTTTACCTGTTGTGCTTAAGAAAATAACAGCCTGATATCCATTTAATATTTCAGTGTTAATAGCAAGGGAATCTTCTGTTGCATCCACCATAAAATTATTTTCAGCACCTAGTTTTTTAATGGCAGCAATACCCGCCGAAATGCTTTCATGTCTATAGCCGTTCGTTTTGGAATAAATAAGCACTTTTTTTTGTTTTAAAGGATATCCTTTTTCATCATTTTTTTGGAATGAGGCCAAAAGAAATAAGAAAATGCAACAGCTGACCACAGTCATATAGGATAAAATAATATTTTTTTTTGTTCTGAACGTGTTCATTTTTACAAGAAATTTATAATAATTATAGGACAGATTCCTCTCATATCCACAAGGCTATATCAACTTAATCAACTTAATTAAATTTGGCAAATTGGTTTTTTAGAACTTAAATTAGATTCACCCAGTACTTAACGGAGTGAATCTTAATTTAACTAATTACTAAATTGATTTGCAATGAGATTCCTTAGCTTGTCTGATCATCAGTTAAAGCTGATGGTGCATTTGTTTTTACCGACTCAATCCCATTATCTCTAGCAGCTGTACTTTCATACATCTCGCTGTTACCGATAATTTGACCATTGGAGGCTTTCAAATTGAAATACGGTTTTCCGTTTGTAGATGTTTTTTTATCAAATTTAGTATCATCCTGTGAGTTCGTTTTTACAGATTCGATACCATTGAGACAACCTGCTTTTGCAGCATAACCTTCGCTAGCAAGTATTATCTGACCATTAGTAGCTTTTAAATTGAACTGAAACTCTCCGTTAGTTCTGGTGGTAATTACAAATTTTCCCATTCTAGTTTTTGATTAAGTTAAATATTAATTTAATAGTTATTGTTTTATAAAAATATAAAAATTTGTGAAATAAAAGACGTTCTGGTTAGAAGATATTTTTAAAATTAAATAGAACTGTATAGAAAATAAGTTTAGATAGTTAACTGTTTGCCTCTTAATACAGGTAAAAAATGGCTAAAAGTATAAACATTGCTAATACTAGAGAGTTGTGAGAATCGCAACTGCAGGTCGAACTTTTTTGGAGAATTAACCGATATAGCCGTACTATCTTAGCTGGAATGTTATGATAAGGAGTACTACAATGTTTTGTGGTGGTACCAGTCAAATCAGAGTTTCCTGTTTACTCTCCTGAAAGTCAGATTAATTCTTGGCAGGACATCTTTGGCGGTTTTTGGTATCTGATGCTGCCAAAAACTGTTTGTTGTTCCGGCCATGAGAAGGAATGAGCCGTGATTTGACAACTCCTCCAGCTTAAGCGTTGAGGATTCTTGGAAAAAGCTTGCCTCAACAGGCTACTTTAGCTTCCATGAGAAATTGCCCTTTCTCCAAAATATTATTTGCGGCGTT